>CAIVGO010000568.1 GCA_903905445.1 uncultured Bacteroidota bacterium | reverse complement strand
CGAAGACCCAACGGTCAACGCGCTGGAAGCAAAATGTGCGACGCTGTTTGGCCATGAGGCCGCTTTGTTTTGTCCATCGGGCACCATGGCCAACCAGATCGCTTTGAAAGTACATACCCGTCCTTTGGATGAGGTGATTTGTGATGAAACCAGCCATATTTATCAATACGAAGTGGGCGGTTATGCCTTTCATTCCGGCATTGGTATTCAATTGTTGCCGGGCAAAAACGGCGTTTTGGAAGCCCATCAGGTGGCGGCCGCCATACGTCCCAATCAGGACTGGTTACCAAAGAGCACCCTGGTTGTACTCGAAAACACCTGCAACAAAGGCGGCGGCAGTGTTTATCCACTGGAAAATATACAGGCGATTCGCAAAGTTTGCCTGGAAAGAGGCCTGGCTTTGCATATGGATGGGGCGCGTATTTTTAATGCCTTGGCAGTCAGCGGCGATGCGCCTGCGGTTATTGGCCGGGAATTGGACAGCATCAGCGTTTGTTTGTCCAAAGGATTAGGCGCCCCGGTGGGTTCGGTCCTGATTGGTTCGCAAAAATTTATCGCAGAAGCAAGAAGGGTAAGAAAAGCCATGGGTGGTGGTATGCGGCAAGCAGGGTATTTGGCCGCTGCCGGTATTTATGCCCTGGATCACCACGTCGTTCGGCTGGCGGAAGATCACACACACGCGCGCATGCTGGCAAGTACCCTGGAAACGCTGGATTATGTGTCCGGTATTCGGCCGGTTCAAACCAATATTGTAATTTTTGATTTAGTAGATACCGTTACACCTGCCCAATTGCTGGCTTATTTGGAAGAAAACGGTGTAAAGGCTAGTGCTTTTGGGCCAAAAACGATCCGTTTTGTTACCCATTTGGATGTAGATCGGGCAATGATTGAAACGGTTATGGGGGTGTTGGGTCGGTTTCGTGTCGCGTAGGGCCAAGTCGCGACTTGGCCGCACCACGCGCGGTATGGCCGTACGATGCGCGACATGGCCGAACAATGCGCGGTATGGGCGCAGGATGCACCACACGCCCATACATTTATCGCACCATTATTAATTTCCAATCGGTGGTTTTCATATCCTACATTTTGCCAATACGCTAAAATAAGGGGTAACGGTATCCGTACTGCCTTTGGCCATAATTAAATGTATACCACCAGCAATGCCAATTGAAAAATGGTCAGAAATTTTTCGCGTTAGTGTAATTCGGTTTGTAATACCATAATAAGCGTATCTTGCTGATACTCTAAAAATTATCCATGTTTTGATAGGTTGTCAAAAATAGTTAACGGAATCACTCAGTCCACCACCAACCTCATTTCGATTCATTAGTCCCAATTGCCCGCCAAAACCCCAATTAAAATTCCATTTGTTTCGGATGGTATGATTTCTTGCGATTTCTAATGTAAGATAGTTGGTTATATATGCTCCATCACGAGGGGTATAGTGTTTTATTCCAGCCTCTTCCAACAGTTCATATAATGAATTGTCTGGTACCCCTCCAATACGTTCTTTCTTTGGTGTAAAAACACTTCCATCCGTTGTTTTATCCACAATGGGTAACCCATTAACTAAGGGTGGAGCCACTTGATCAGAAAGTTCGTAGGTGCGTTTTTTGACACCATACGTAAGCAAAACTTCGAATTTCCCTTTCTTCAAACCATGTCCTAATCCTATTTGATAACCATCTGCCGGTTCTCCGTATAGTATTGCGCAAGGGATGACTTCAGAGAAAAAATATAACCCAGCATTTGGGTTGTTTTGGGAAAAAACCAACTGCTTGCTATATGGTAATGACAGATATGCCAGCAAGACGAAAAGCGTTTTATTTTTTATCATGTTGGGTTAGTTTAAAATGTAGGACGAAAGAAATTGCCTCGATTCCCACTGTAACAAGTCTTTTGAGGAGGCTTTTTATTAAACGCAGGAATCGAACTATCTTTGAGTTATGGCTCTGACCTAAAAGAACAAACAGCACTAAAAATGATATTGGTGTCAACTACAATTTTCATTCTTGCTTCAAAAATCGGTGTTTATTTTCCTCCCACCATTGCTTGTTGACATCACGCGCCAACTGATCAATTTCATCTTGTGTGGCTTTGCTTTCAGATATATTTTGTTTGTATTTGATGAAACGAATCATCAATTCTAAATCCTCCCAGTTGATATTGGCGGGAAGTCTAATAATAACTTCATTGGCCGTTCTTTCAAAGATCATGCGTTGTTCGATATGATTTTTCATTCAGTATCTTAAATTCCCTTTAGGTTTACGACCATGCAATTGCTCATATGCTTGGATATGATCTTTTTCAAGTCGCCTGGCTTCTTTTTTCCCGGGGATATCAAAGATCAAAATGCGACCAAAGAACCTTGTCCACTCAAAAACAAGATTAAGAAAGGTAATTTGCTCGCGCATCCGGTCGGATAAACCATCTTCGCCAATAGGGTCAGCACTTATTCCATATTTAAAAGTGTCCTCATTCTCCTTGTCGATAATTTCGTAGAGGTGATTGGGCACCATACTCTGATTGGAATTCTTATGAGCCATGCGATTCTATTTCCAGGCTATTTTATTGCTGTATGTCTCGTAGCTAATAGCCGGATAGTAATCAAACTTTCGACCGGTCTTTTTCTCGTATGCTTTTGTTGCCAAGCCTAATAGGGGCTCGAAACTGATTTCATCTGGAAATTCAGCAGGGTTAGACAATACTTGCTCATAATATGATTTGCCTTCTGCAACAACGGCACAACGGATATATAAAAAGTCATCCACCGAGAGATAGTCATCTCCTTCGTTGGCTAAATACGCATCTCCATGCGCGCGCGTATCCAACTGAAATAGTTTTTCTGAAAGTTTATCTGCAAAAAGATAGACATTCACCACGGGCATCGCAGCAAGTTGCGCAACCGCGGGAGCAATGATCTCAT
>CAIVGO010000567.1 GCA_903905445.1 uncultured Bacteroidota bacterium | reverse complement strand
GTCATGGCTTTCCACCAATATTCTTTGATGTTGTTTTTCAACTCAACGCCCATCGGACCGTAATCATAAATACCGCTCAATCCTTCATATATCTCCGAAGAAGGGTAAATAAATCCATATTCTTTCGCGTGTGAAACGAGCCGTTTGAATAAGTCCTCTTGCATGCTGATCGTAATTGTGATGTGTTTATTGTAGACTTGTTGCGGTGTGAAGCCGCAAAGATGCGTCAAACCGTTTAATTTTCCGCATGGTACACCTTCAACTGTGCGAAAACTTACCGCGACAAGGTTTTCCACCCATCGCCGGATTGGTAAATAAACACGGCATCCGGACTGGGATTTTTAAGGCGTAAGTTGTACCAGTTGTCTTTAAATTCGACCGAATATTCGTTGGTTTCATAATCTTTGGCGCCCAAGCCATACAACCACCACCAATTGCCCCATTGATCAAATTGAACCCGAATGAGCCCGTCTTTTGGATCCGGTATGGAAGCAGTAATGCCATCTTCGCTGGAATTCATGTTGTAAAAGGCAATTTCATGGGTATCGATGCTCAAATCTCGGTGTTCTGTGATTTTAAAAGCATCTGCCAGGGCCGAACCTTTGACATAATTTCGGAACATCCAAATTCCTTCATAATTATCCGCCAACGACAAAACATACAGTTCTTTTTTGTCGAACCAAACGAATTCCCGGAGCAATTTCCGATAAATCCGCTCCATTTCAGCCCAGTCGCCAATACTCAAAGACATTAAATGGATCGACAAAATTAAATACAGGCAGGCGGCAAAATACTTCCACCAACGCGCCAACCAGGAAAACAAAATCGCCACGATGGGCAATACAAACAAAGCCGTCATATACCCATAACGATCATTTTCATTGTACAACAACCACTCAAAGTGCAAGTTGGATACCGGAAATGCCGCCAATACCCCCAACCACAACAACACAACCGATACTTTAATACGTCCAGGCAAGCCATTGCGCAAAAAAACCACCGACAAGGCCATGGCTGTAAGCAAAAGGTACCCCATTAATACGATAAAATCGGTACTCATCCAGTTGAAAAGTTGCGTCTTATCGCCATGCGACCAGTGTCGGGCAAAAAAGATTGGCTTTACCACATATTTTAAGGGGGCTGAAAGCATTTTTACGCCGTCAAATTGCAGCATCCGTTTTTCACCATAATGCCCCACCCATTGCCCCAGGGTTATTTTATTAAACACAAAAAAGAATATATATAAACCGATCTGCGGCAATGTCATAAATTTAAAAACTTGTAGCCACCTTATGGTTCGATGTGCCTCCTCCCCATCTTCCCCATCGGCACTTTTTGCACGGGTTGCGCTGAATTGCCAACCAATGAGCAAGCCATGGGTCAGGAGTGGTATCGCCAAGGCGAGTTCGAGGGTAAATAAATTAAGCAGCATCCATCCATGTGCATACCACAAAACACGGGTGCGCCCATGCGTCAGGTACTGCATGGTGCATAAAAGGGCCGCCAGGGTGCAAATGCCCGAAATCATATAATGCAAACAAACCCGCCACACGGTAACCTCTGGATGATACGGCGAAAACAGAAAAAACAAGGCACCGAAAATAGCGGTAAACCTGCCATAAGGCGTACCCCATAACTCACTGATTTTCAGCAATAAAAAGTACAAAAGCCAGCCATTCAAGGTATGAAAAAGGCAAAAAAGCAGGTACCAGGGCAATCCATAGGTACCAAAAGCCTTATACATGCTGTAATTGATCAATTGCAACACCTGTTGATGTCCGCCGTATCCGAAGGAGTATATAAAAGCCCACCACGGACCTTTGTCATACAATTCCTGCCAGCCCAAAAAATCGGATACAAAACCGGCATTGCGTGCGGGCCAATGCACGAGCAATACGCCCAGAAAGAAACTCAGGAAAACGAAATAGTCGCGGGTCTTGATGTTCATATTGGTGCTATGCTTGGAAACGGTCGTCAATTTGCCATTGCTGGCTGTTTTTTTACCCGTTTTAAAGACAATAAATTAATGCTGTTGCGCGAAAGTCCTTGAATGTTGTGGTAAGCAAACTGGGCTGTTTCATCATAAAACAAAAAGACAACAGGCGCTTCTTCAAGGAGTATGTTGTCCATTTGTTGGTACAGCCTGTATCGCTTGGCCGTGTTGGTTTCTAGCAGACTTTGTTCATACAGTTGGTCGAAGGTACTGCTTTGAAAACGGGTATAATTGGGTGGCGCCGTATTTTTTCCATAAAAACAGGTTAAAAAACTTTCCGCATCGGGATAATCGGCAATCCAGGAGGC
>CAIVGO010000566.1 GCA_903905445.1 uncultured Bacteroidota bacterium | reverse complement strand
CTGCCACTTTCGCGCAACACGACCCAATCGAGGGGTAGCACAGGAAATGTGTTGGTCAAATAATTTGCCAAGGTAAAATGCGGCAAGGTTTTAAAATGCGGACCGTACTGTGTTGTCAATTGCTGAAGGTCACGGTACAAGCCAGCATGTGCTGCCGAGGTGTAAATGCCATGTAGTTTTGGAAAAATGGTCCCCAAGTGCACTTGCGCGTCCGATCGTTTACCATCATTATATAAAAAGGTGTAGGCAAAACCAAATACACCCAGCAACAAAGCAAAGTAAACGGGCAGCAGCCAGGATTGCCACGCACCACGCCAACGCAGGGGCAAAACGAATTTTTGTCCAAACACGCTGGCTATATCCATCCAGGCATATACCCAGGGAACGGCACATAAAATGGGCAAACTATACCCCCAACTTAAGCCTGCACACCAACTTACCCCCAATAACGCTGCAAAACGCAAGGTTTGTACGCTGCTCCAATGTCCCCGATACCAGGCCCAGGCACCCCATAGCACGGCACCATCAAATAGCAAGCGGGATTGTGCAAAGGGTAGGGTAAAGGCCTGGTTTTTAAACGTCACCCATAAGTAACTGCAGGGCAGCAGCAACAGTAGAAGGGCCCCTAAGATGCAGCAAATCAATGCCTTGTAGGTCGATCCGAGTGTTTTGCCGATGCGCTCATTTTGTATTAATATCAAGGGCGCTAGAACACATAACAACAACACAACCAGTGATAAATTAATATCAAAATAGTCGAATATGCCATGTTGGACCGCTTGGCCTGATTCAGAAGCGCCGCCTGTTAATTTTAGATAATTGTACAGTACACCTTGACCATACAAATACCCCACAAAAAACACGGCAGTCGAAACCATCCCGGTGATGCCGATTAATAAGCGCTGCCAGGAGAATAGGCATCCAAGCAGCAAAGGCCATAATACCAACAATGGATAAAACGATTGCTTGCACAAGCTGGCTGCCACAATACTGAGTGCCCCGGCCAAAATATATCCTGTGTTTTTATTGGTTGATTGCGCCTCCCCTAAAAACCAAAAACCCAATACAGCCCATAAAATACCGTCCACCGTGTGCCAGGCAGCGGCCGGATAACAATGTACCGACACCACATACCCTATGGCGGCCAAGGCCCATTTTTGTTCGTTTTTGATCAAAATGGCCGCTGCGCAATAGGTGTACAGCGCCACTTTTGCGTAAAACATGTAGCGTTCGGCCAATATCGCCCAGTTTTCAGGAAAAATGTGCAGTTCTAATACCCGCAGCCAGATGCTCATGGGCGGGCGTACGTAGGTGATATCGTGGTACAGGGTTTTGCCGCTTAATACTTGCCAGGCAAGGCCCGTAATAAAACCGCCGTCCGATTCATTGATGCCATAGGGTGCATAACAAATCATATAAAACAAGGGTAGGAGCAAAAACACCCACTTCCACCGTCGGTACTGCAACATCATTGGGTAATTCTGGATTTAAGCAGGGAACAAAACTTGGCTTCTCCAAAGGCGTTGGGGTCTATGCGACCCATTTTTGGGGCCGACAATGCATCTTTGGTGAGGTATATTTTACCGCCATGTTCCCAAACGATTTCATCTAAAATGGGCACCAAACGTGCGATGGTGCTGGTACGCGGAAAATCGAGCGCCAACGAATATCCTTCAATGGGAAAGGAGTGAATGGCCTCTTTAGGGCGCGCACCATGGCGTTTGAGTACTGATAAAAACGGTGTATCAGGGCTATTGCGGACCCGGTGCAGTAAGGTTGCCATACCCGCTTCGGCATTTTCTTTGGGCAAACAAAACTGATATTGAATAAATCCACGGCGCCCATAAAAACGATTCCAGTTTTGTACCCGGTCTAATGGATAAAAATACTGGTCAATCGAAACCTGGTGTTCCGGCTTACCCGCTTTTGCATTGTACATGGCGTTGTGGAGGCGAATCGACCATGGATTTAACACCCAGGAGGGCGCAAAAAATGGAATATTGGAACTCGGTTTTACTTCAAAGGTGAGCGGTTTTTGACGATCCGGATCTTCCAGGTGGTTGGCAAAAAACACCGCCCCGCGTCCAAAACGGGCACCTCCTGCCGTACCATCTACCCAGGCGGCCGCGTACGACCAGGCCTCATATTCCTCAAAAGCCTCAAATAAGCCGGTCAAGTGTTGTGCACGCACGTTGAGTTGCCGCATTTCAGTCGATTGAATCCGCATTAATTGAAAACGTGCGCTTAAAATGATCCCCGTCCAACCCATACCACCGCAGGTTTGCCAAAATAAATCGGCATTTTGGGTAGGGGTGCAGGTAATGATTTGGCCATCGCCTTGCAACAGTTTGAAAGAAAGCAACCAATTGGAAAAGCAGCCTTTTACCGGATGGTTTTTGCCATGCACATCGCTGGCAATGGCGCCACCCACGGTAATGGATTTGATGCCGGGGGTAACGTGAAAAAACCAACCGGAAGGCACAATAATGGGCAATATATCGGAGAGCAATTTGCCCGCCTCGCACTCAATAATCCCATTGGCAGCGTCAAAATGCAAGAGTTGGTGCAAGTTGAGCATCGAAACAACATGGGCACCCAAGGCTGCATCGCCATAACACTTTCCATTGCCGCGTGCAATCAATTGATCCTGCCGCACCACGTATTCCTG
>CAIVGO010000565.1 GCA_903905445.1 uncultured Bacteroidota bacterium | reverse complement strand
TGACCCGTATCTGAAGAAGTGTACACATTGTTCAAATTCGCGCCGGCCACCAACCGATTGGGGTGTTTCGGATCGATGCAAATGGATGGTTCGTTGGGATTAAAAGATCCGCTAATCTTTACATTGGGGTGTTGCGCACTCAAAGGCAAGTATGCCAGCACGACAAAAAGCAACATATATTTGGTCATATCTGTAATTTCTGCACAAATATGCACACTAATCCGTTGTCAAGAAAAACGAAATTCCAATTTGCTCATTTTTTCTAAAATAGCAACGCTGCCCACCGCTATAAACAGGAGTTTTACGCAACGGTGTTGTCTTCGTCCATCGAATCATTGAATTCACCTTCCCAACGCGCAACCACCGCCGATGCCAGGCAATTGCCCATTAAATTTACGGCAGTGCGCCCCATATCCATGAGCGCATCTACACCCAAAATCACCGCAATGGGCCATTCCGGGATGTTGAACTGATTCACGGTTGCTGCCAAAATTACCAACGAAGCACGTGGTACGCCCGCTACGCCTTTTGAAGTGAGCAACAAGGTTCCCATGAGGGCCAATTGGGTTTCCCAGGAAAGGGAAATGCCCGCTGCTTGGGCGCAAAAAACCGAGGCCAGGGAAAGATACAGGGTAGATCCATCCAGGTTGAAGCTATAACCGGTAGGCAAAACAAAGGATACGATTTTGCGCGGAACCCCAAAGTTTTCCATCGCAGTCATCGCCTTTGGAAACGCCGCTTCCGAACTGGCGGTTGCAAAAGCCAGAGAAGCCGGCTCGTAAATGGCTTTGAAAAATGGTACAATCGGTATTCTGAAAAAGTACAAAACAGGGATAAAAACCAGTAATATAAACGTAATCAAGGCAATATAAAGGGTGCCTAATAACTTAAGCAAATTCCAGACGACCTCAAAACCCATCGTTCCAATGGTGTAAGCCATTGCACCGCCCACCGCAAAAGGCGCGAAATACATGATAATATTGGTAAATTTGAACATCACTTCACCCAAAGCTTCCAACCAGGACAGCATCGGCAAGCGGTATTGATCCTCTACCTGACGCAGGGCAAATCCAAAAATCAGGCTAAAAATTACGATTTGTAAAACGGCCCCTTCATGGACCATTTTGGCTACGTTTTCCGGAAAAATATGCAACACGACTTGTTTCCAGTCCTGCTTTACCTTCGAAGCAGGAGGTGTCACGTCTTTCCCACTATACGTCAACTTGTAGGTGCCTTTTACCGAATCGACCACTGCGGTCAAACTGGAGGCGGGCAACTCTACGGTTGAGGCCACTGCCGCCTTGTTTTGAATGCCTTCTCCTGCACGGGTTAAATTGATGGCCGCTAGTCCAACAAAAAGCGCAATAGCAGTAGCACCAATGAAATACGTGAATGCTTTTGCACTCATGCGTCCAACGGATTGCGCATTGCTTTGCCCTGCAATACCTACCACCAAGGTAGAAAGTAGCAGGGGCGCAATCACGGTTTTGATCAGTTGTATAAATATTTTACTTAAAACCTCCAAGTTGGCACCCACCGCCGGAAAATCAGAACCAACGCCCATCCCGATCACCATACTGATTAGAATCCAGGTGGTCAATTTGCTTTTGGTATAGCCATAAATGCACAAAGCGCCGATTGCCCACCACCGTGCTGTCAGCAAAATGGATGAATCAATCGAAAAACCTGCGTAGATGGGCAAAAGGTGCAGGGCAGCCACCACGGCAATGCTGGCCATGGCAAACCAAAAGGACGTTTGTGCTTTCATTGGATGTTGTGATTGAATTGGACGAATAGGGTAGGTGGTTTCGTTGCAAAATGAAGGGCAAAATACGCCAAAATAAATTTGCACGTAATTTAGTGCCTTTTAAAAAAAACAGAATTGGGCGCAAGGATAAACCAAAGCGCTTGCTTTTACATGTAAATTCTATATTAAATCCGCAAAACGGGCATAACTGGCCCTAAACCACAGGGATTTTATACTGTCCCTTGCTTTTCCGAATATTCGCCGCTACCACTTTGTACTCCGGGCACATGGCCTCGGTATCCGATACCGAAGACGTAATATTGTTGATCAACATTTCCGGAAAGTGGAAGGTTGTGCTCAAAATACCTGGTTTTACCTCCTCGGAAATCCGCGCCTTGATGTCCACTTTACCCCGGGCTGATTCGACACAGACCATATCGCCATCTGCGATAAAGTGCTTGGCCGCGTCTGCCGGGTTGATGAGCAGCACGTCTTCTTTCAGGATGTGCACGTTGCGGGTTCGGCGGGTCATGGCGCCGCAATTGTAGTGTTCCAGTTCGCGGTTGGTGGTAATAATATATGGAAACTGCTTGGCATGTTGAATCAATTCCTGCGATTCTTTAAATGGGGTACCGATGAATCTGCCTCGTCCGCGTTTAAATGTTTCGGTATGCAATATTTCGGTGTCGCTTCCATCGGGCAATACGGGCCATTGTTTGCCATTATCCCCGAGTTCTTTCCATTTTACCCCGGCAAAAAACGGCACGATTTGGGAAATTTCCTGCAACAGGGTATCCGGATCGTAATCGGCTTGGGTATATCCCATGTGGTTCATGATGTCCACGATGATTTGTCCGTCTGTTTTTCCGGCGATGGGGTCCACGACTTTATTTACCCGTTGAATACGGCGTTCGCCATTGGTAAACGTGCCACTTTTTTCCAAGAAAGAAGCACCCGGCAGCACCACATCGGCCAATTTGGCGGTTTCGGTCATGAACAACTCTTGCACCACCAACAAATCCAGTTTTTTCAAAGCGGATAATACATGTTGGGTATTGGGGTCTGTTTGCGCCATATCTTCCCCGATTACCCACAAGGCTTTCAGGCGGTTATCGAGCGCGGCATCATACATCTGCGGAATTTTATAGCCGATGTGTAGCGGAAGTTTTGCCTGGTAAAAATCTTCATATTGCGCATGCACTTCCGGCAAGGTCAAATCAAGGTAGCCTGCGCCCTGGTGCGGCTGACAGCCCATATCCGCAGCGCCTTGCACATTGTTTTGGCCACGCAAAGGGTTTACGCCAACACCGCGCCGACCAATATTGCCCGTAATCATCGCCAAATCAGCAATTAACATGACGGAATAAGTTCCATAAGAATGTTCCGTTACCCCTAAACCATGAAACGACATGGCAGATCCGGCCGAGGCATATGCGATCGCAGCTGCGCGTACAAGCAGGCGATCTACCCCTGAAACGCGTTCCAGTTCATCTATATCCAAGCCCATTACCTGGGCTTTAAACTCGGCATAACCTTCGGTGCGTGATGCGATAAACTCTTGATCTTCAAGTCCTTCCGACATGATGTAATACAACATCATGTTCAATACTGCTACGTTGGTGCCCGGGCGTAATTGCAAATGGAACTGGGCATAACGGGCCAGTTCAGTTTTGCGCGGATCCAGTACAATCAGGGTTTTGCCCTTCATGGCCTGTTGTTTGATTTTCGCGCCGGTTACCGGATGGGCCGCGCTCGGATTAGCGCCAATCACCATCATACAATCGGTGTATTTCAGGTCGATGATAGAATTGGTGGCGGCGCCTGTCCCAAAGGTGCGTTGCATGCCCAAGGCCGTAGGGGAGTGGCATACCCGCGCACAACTGTCGATGTTGTTGGTGCCAATAACTGCGCGGATGAATTTCTGCATCAGGTAATTTTCTTCGTTGGTGCAGCGGGCCGAAGAAACGCCGGCAATATAATCTGGGCCGAATTCCTGTTTGATCGCATTTAGTTTGGTGGCTATAAAATCATAGGCTTCTTCCCAAGTGGCAGGCTCCAACACCCCGTT
>CAIVGO010000564.1 GCA_903905445.1 uncultured Bacteroidota bacterium | reverse complement strand
GGGATGGTTGGGTGATTTTAGCCTTCCTTCACCACAAACCGCAAACCCATCACCTCCATATCCTGCATCAAGCGATCCAGGTCGCATACATGCCCCATCATGTGCAGGCCTGTTGGCAATTTCCCACCCAAAATTTGTTTCAAACAGGCTACCACGGGTATGATCGTAAATAAATAAGCATCCGGATGCTCCAAACGCAGACGAACTTTGTGCAATTGGTTGTTTTTCAAACCTTTGGCATCATTGAGCATAACAACCCCTTCCGTGTCAGGGGCAAATTTTTTTACGCCCCAGTAAAAAACCCGTTCCGATAACTTTTGAAAGCGTTTTCCGCCCAGCCAGTCGATTAAAATAATCAAGGGCATGATAAAATTGTCAACAAGCCAGTTAAATCCTGAAATGTACAAACCAACTTTTTTCAAGCCCAGCAAGGTCGGCATAGACCGCAATTCTTCCATCCAAAATGGATACAATTGCATCTGCCCAAATTTTCCGCCCACATCCACCTTTATGGCATCGCGGTAGGTGGCTTTGCGCCAGGCCCCATTTTCATATAACCAACTGTCAAAATGGGTAATCAACGGGATGATCTCGGCCACCTGTTCAGGGCGTTCGAGGGCGGTTTCCATGGCCATCGATAAACATGCTTCATCGTAACGATCGAAATATCGCGCACCCAAACGGGTCATCACGGCCAGCATGCCTGGATGAAAACCTGCCTGACTGATAAATATTTTGCCCTTTTCCGCAATTTTTGGCGCCAGCGCTTGCAAATCGGTCCAAACACTACTGGTTACTAAGATGTCTAGGTAATTGCAACTACATGCGAGGGCGGTTTGTGCAATTTGCTCGATGCTTGTTGGAGTTGTAGTGAGTACCATCACCAGGTCAACACCTTTAAACGCCTTTTGCATGGATATAACATCGTAGACGTCTGCGTATCGCGCTTCTATCGGGCGATCCGAGAATTCGGAACGCAGCGCCTGGCAGCAGGCTTCGGCTTCGGCGAGACGCCGACCCGCTATGACAAGTGACACAGGCGTTTCCTGTAAAATCAATTTGGCCATGCGGCGTCCAACGGCTCCGTAACCGCCTAACAATAAAATGGAAGGAGTATTCATATGATCCTGTTTATTTAGGTTCGAGGTAAATAACAGGGCAGAACTTTACCCCAAAAATAAGGAATCTGAGCCTAATTCGGAAGTTTTTAAACATGAAAATTGATTCAATAAAGCAAAAATAAATTCGCATACTATAAGTACACTTATTATCTTTGCCCCGTCATTCAACATCCTATAAAAACAACAACCTCATGTGGGCAAAATCGCACAGCATCGTAACCAAAGCCGTTACCAAAGAACAAATGTGGCAACTTTATGCAGACGTAAACAATTGGCCCAATTGGGACAAAAGTGTTGAGTTTGCGCAGTTGGAAGGCTCCTTTGAACAAGGCAATCATTTCCTGTTTCAGCCAAAAGGCGGCCCCAAAATGAAAATTTTGATATTTGAAACCGTTGAACACGAAAAATTTGTCGACCTTACCACTTTTCCTTTGGCCAAAATGTATGGCGAACATCTTTTGGAAGAAACCGCAGCGGGTTTGAAAATTACAACCACCATGAAAATGAAAGGAATTCTGGGTTGGTTGTGGATCAAACTGGTCGCGCAAAAAATTGTAGATGACCTTCCGGCCGACATGGAAATGCAAATCCAGGTAGCTTCCCAATTATAAAACAGGCATGAAAGCACATGACAATCCGTTTAAGGTAGAAAAGCCGGAAGAAAGCACCGGCTTTTTATTGTGGCAGGTCACCAATTTATGGCAACGGTCGATCAAAAAGGCACTGGAGCCTTATGATTTGACGCATTCACAATTTGTGCTCATGGCGAGCATTCATTGGTTGCACTTGCATGAACAAGAGGTCACGCAAATCGTTTTATCGAACCACACAAAAATTGACCCCATGACCACTTCCACGGTTTTGCGGACATTACAACAAAAAGGTTTGCTGCTGCGCCAAGAACATCAAACGGATACCCGCGCCAAAACGGTCGCACTCACGGAAGCAGGTATTCGTATTGTGAAAGAAGCGGTTGTGGCGGTAGAAACCTTTGACCGTGATTTTTTTTCGGTATTAGGAACAGCATTGGGCGGCTTGAATACCAATTTATTGAATTTACTACATCATTTTTCCAAACATATTAACACCAGTAATGAGAGTTTCTAATCAACAACTTGCCCCACAATTCACCGTAACGGATGTATTTGGGGAAACGATTGCATTGTCACAATTCAAAGGCAAAAAAGTACACTTAATATTTTACCGTTTTGCGGCTTGCCCATTTTGCAATTTGCGTTTTCATGAAATCAACCAATTAGCGGATACTTATAAGCAGCACAATACCGTGGTATTATCGGTTTACGAATCTTCGGCTGCGAATATCCGCACGATGATGGCCGATGGATCTTTCTATACCTATGTGATCCCGAATCCCGATTCCACCTTGTATAAATTGTTCAACCTGGATCGCTCTATGCTCGGCTTGCTTCAGTTTTTGCTGTTCAATGGCGGATTGTCGCGCGCGATGAAAGGTCGGAAGTTGTTTAAAAATCGGGTTTCCGGCGACGGCCATTCCGATCGTTTGGAAGCGGAATTTTTGATCGATGAAAATGGCCGGGTCGTGCAGGCGCATTATGGCAAAATACAAGGCGATTACCTGCCTAAATCGGAAATATTGGCATTTATGGACGCAAAACCGGCTGTTTAAAATAAAAATTGGAGGTAACCGTGGCCACAACTTTTGAAGATCAAACCTTTGAAAACCAGGATTTTACACAAAAAAACCTGGAGAAAGGCAGCTACGAATACTGCAAATTTTCAAACTGCGATTTTTCCAATTCGGATCTATCCAGCATCAAGTTTGTGGAATGTACTTTCCGCAATTGCAACCTGAGTATGGCCAAATTGCAACAAACGGCCTTTATGGAGGTCGTTTTTAAAGAAAACAAGCTGTTGGGCCTGCGTTTTGAAGATTGTAACCCGTTTGGATTGTCCTTTCGTTTCGAGCATTGCAACCTGAGCCACGCCTCTTTTTACAACACCAAACTGCAAAAAATACCATTCCATCATACCCAACTCATCGACGTTGATTTTAGCGAATGCGATCTGAGCGCTGCCGTTTTTGAACATTGTGATCTTTCGGGTGCCACTTTTGATCAAACCAATTTGGCGAAAGCCAATTTTCGGCATGCCTGGAACTACCGCATTGATCCCGAACGCAACAACATCAAAAAAGCCCGCTTTTCCCAATCGGGGATAAGCGGGCTTTTAAGCAAATATGATATTGAAATTGATCGCGCGAGTTGAGTGCTTTTATTTCAACAAAGCAATTTGTCCAACGTGGTATGCCTGGTGTAACAAGCGAGACAACAGCACATTGATTTTATTGCGGTGTGGTTCGTTGGCAAAATCAGCCTCGCTCACCGCAGTATGACGATTGCTCCATTCCTCTGCTGGCAAATTCGTAAATAATTCCTGTAGTGCCGCCGAACTTTTGGCCCACATGTCACGCAATGCAGCGGGTGTTGGCATTTCCTGACCTGATTTGTCGGGGGTACGCAGAAAAGCCATTTCCAATTCCGGATACATTTTATCACCCGCGCCAAACAAGGTAAGCATGCCTTCATTGGCCGCAATGATATGGCCCAGCAAATAAACGCCGGTATTTTTACCCGGGGCTACTTCCTGCGCCAACTGTTCATCCGAAATTTGACTTAAAAGCCGGTTTAATTGATCGTTTTGCGCCTTTAGATTGCGTAAAATACTGTCGAGTATCATGGTATGTTTTTATTCTGTGGGTGAAGTTGTTTTGGAATTTTCTTTTCGGATCAGGAAAATTGCACCAGCAACCGCAATTAAAAACAGCGCCACAGAAATGATTTCCGCCTGGGTCATTTTTACGCCAAAAACGTCGTGTACCACATTGACCCGAATTTTTTCTATGATAAACCGTTCCACCGCCGTCAATGCCAGGTACACAAAAAACAACAGGCCCTGGATTTTAATCCGCTTGCGCAGCATCCATAAAATTCCAACCACCACCGACATCATCAGGATTTCATATAATGGGGTAGGGAACACGGGTTCAGAAAGCTGGTAGCAG
>CAIVGO010000563.1 GCA_903905445.1 uncultured Bacteroidota bacterium | reverse complement strand
TCCAGGGTTCTGCACATGGTATCGCAGCCGTAGCTATTGCATACCGCCAGACAAACCTCATACGTGCCCGGTGCTGTAAACAAATGTACGGCATTCGTATCGACTGATTCATTTTGGGAGGAGCTGGGATCTCCGAAATTCCAATGCCAACTAAACGGCCGATACCAGGAATTATCGGTAAATCCAATGGACAAACCTGAAGTATCGCTTACATCATACCGCCACCAGGCAAGCGGTGCATGTACGATGCCCAGGGTATCACAAGGACTACCAAGGTCGGCACCCAGCCGATAATTAGGAAAATGCGGGATTGTTGCATTGGATTCATTTTCAAAGTGTACACCCGCTTGCACTACTTCGCATGCAATACCTTTGCGATTTGGGTAGCGAATATAATGCCCATCATACGTCCATGAAAACGGCATGATATAAATCCGGCCATCCATCATAAGGTTCATTTCAGAAAAGCCAGGAACTCCATTTTTTCGAATAGCAACGGTATCACCAGAACTTCCGATATTCTGCGCCCAAAGGTCATACTGTAAAATACGCGCCGAAGAACACACATATAAAAATCGGGAATTGGGTGAAATGGCGGCACCTCCCCCAAAAGACCAGCGCTCTGGAAATGGTATTAATAAGGGGTTGGATAATTTTCCACTGCAACGGTTGAAGTCAAAAATGCGAATGCCATTCCAGGCATCAAAATCTATATATTTTGTGCCATCCGGTGTAAAGAGATTTTGACCACCGCCTTCATTAAAAAAGCCGGTTGCTTTGTAACCGATACGCTGTGTATCGATTTGGGTAAAACCCTGCGGTCCTAATAATGCACGGTGATAGGCATTGACCGTATCCTCTTGCGCCATTACCCACCAGTCACGCCCATTTCCATGCTGACAGGCAGAAACTTGTTTAATTCTTACGCCTGTCCAAAGTAACTGGTTTTTTTGAATCACTTTTCCTGCACCACTATTTTTCCGCATATCGACAATACTGAAATAATATTTCGGAAAAAGTAACCCAGCTATATTCGCATATTCCATCAACGTATGAATCAAATAAAAAGCAGAATCCGTTTGGATGGATGGAAGGCCAATCATTGCACCAAAACCTGGATAACCCTTAAAATAGTAATTTTGTGCTATTTCTCCCCAACTTAAACTATCGCCATTTTCAATCAACTGGAATTTGTTGTTCACAACCCGTATCCCATTGGAATAGCACAAAAAATTGCCTTTTCGGTCCGATAAGGTCGTATTTGATTGGCGCATGCCGGTGTTTCCAGTAAACAAACTGATGGTAATGGGTACATTATTAAAGTTTAGCAAGTTGCTTGGCACTTCATATAAGCCATTATAGCCCGTACCATTTACCCAGTGGGCATCGTGCAATTGGCAAAAGGATAAAATGGGTAGAAGGATTAGGCTAATGATAAGGTAGGCTTGTTTCATGGCTTATATCAATGTTGAATTGCTAATGCAATGTGTAAATTACAATAGATAAACGAGAAATAAGTAGGTAACCCAGCGCACCAGTGATTTTATGACAAACCACAGATTACCCAAATTTTCACAGATTTTCAATTAATTATAAATTAAAAAAATCTGTGCAAATCCGTGTAATCTGTGGTACATAAAGAAATCCGTGGTAATCCTACCCAAGTTTCTCCAACTGCTCTTTCAGTATCTGAATCCGGGCCAAGCCGTCCGCCAATTTTTTGCGCTCATTGTCCACCACCGCTTGCGGCGCCCCGGCTACAAAACGCTCGTTCGATAATTTGCCCTCAATAGATTTAACAAATCCCGCCTGGTACACCAATTCTTCTTCTATTTTTTTGCGTTCGGCCACCACGTCGATTTCGAGGTTCAACTCTACGAAATACTGCTCGGTGCCTACGATGAAACTTTTGCTGTTCGGGGCTTCCGTTTCGGTAAAGGAGAAGTCCGACAATACCGCCAATTTTTGAATCAAGGGTAATAAACCCTTCATTTCGTATAAACTGCGGGCAGAAGCGCTGTTTTGCACTTGTACATTCAGCGGTTCCCGGGGTTTGATTTGATGTTGATTGCGCAGTTCCCGCACTTTGGCGATCACTTCTTTGGCCGTTTCAACCTGGTAAATCAGATTTTCATCCGGCTGCCCGCCTTTCGGATAAGCCTGCATCATACAATCTTCTCCGGGTGCACGCTCGCGCAACTGATGCCAGATTTCTTCGGTAATAAAGGGCAAAAACGGGTGTAATGCAATCATCAAATCGCCGTACAAGTCCAGGGTAGCCTCATACGTTTGGCGATCAATCGGCCGTTCATACGCCGGTTTGATCATTTCCAGGTACCAGGAACAGAAATCATCCCAGATAAAGCCATATAAGGACATCATGGCCTCGCTCAAATGGAACGTATTGAAATCATTTTCGAGGGAGCCAATGATTTTGCTGAATTTCTCCCGCATCCAACGCACTGCCAGGGCATTGGTTTCGGCAATTGCTTCACTTTCAGGCTGTTCGATGATTTCCCAGCCGCGTACCAAGCGCAAGGCATTCCACAATTTATTGGTGAAATTGCGGCCGTTTTCCACCATTTTCATATCAAACAACACGTCGTTGCCCGCAGAAGCACAGGATAACATCCCGTATCGCACCGCATCAGCCCCGTGTTCGGCAATAATTTCGAGCGGATCGGGCGAATTGCCCAGCGATTTCGACATTTTCCGGCGCTGTTGATCGCGCACAATGCCCGTGAAATACACGTGGCTAAACGGCTTTTCGCCCATGTATTCATAACCCGCCATGATCATCCGCGCCACCCAGAAAAAGATAATTTCGGGGGCCGTAACCAGCACATTGGTTGGGTAATAATATTTGATTTCACCTTCTGGTTGACTAAATCCATCAAAAACACTGATCGGCCACAACCAGGAAGAGGCCCAGGTATCGAGCACATCTTCTTCCTGGCGCAGGTCGGCAAGGGTCAACGCGGGGTTGCCGGTTTGGGTGCGGGCAATTTCCAGGGCTTTTTCGGCCGTTTCGGCTACAAAAACAGCGGTTTCTTTGCCACGGGCATCGTTCAGCAGGTACCAGGCCGGGATGCGGTGGCCCCACCACAATTGCCGACTCACGCACCAGTCGCGCAGGCCATCCATCCACGAACGGTACATGTTTTTCATGCTGTCGGGATAGAACCGAATGTCCTTATCTTCCACCGATTTTACCGCAGGTTCGCGCAAATCGGTCATTTTCACAAACCACTGCAGCGACAATTTAGGCTCCACCACGGCATTGGTGCGCTCCGAGCGACCAATGCTGGTTTGATAATCTTCAATTTTCACTAAATTCCCACTGGCTTCCAAGGCCGGACGAATCTGTTTGCGGGCTTCAAAACGATCCAGGCCCACCAGCGGCGCATACGCACATTGTTCGTTGATGCGGCCATCATCGTCGATGGTATCAATCACCTCCAGGTTGTAACGCAGGCCGATTTCATAGTCATTCGGGTCGTGCGCAGGCGTAATTTTCAAAGCGCCCGTACCAAATTCCACATCCACATAATCGTCGGCAATGACCGGAATCGGGCGGTTAATGAGCGGAATGAGCACATTTTTGCCCACCAGCGCTGCATAACGCGGGTCGTTTGGATTGACACAAATTGCCACATCGGCAAAAATCGTTTCCGGCCGCTGGGTAGCGATGACAATGCCTTCGCTGGCTTCTTTTGCGCCTTCCAGGGCATAATGGATATAAAACAATTGCGATTGCTCCTCTTTATGCAGTACTTCCTCGTTGGAAAGCACCGTTTTGGCCACCGGATCCCAGTTGACCATGCGCAAACCGCGGTACAATTTGTCTTTTTGGTATAAATCCACAAACACCCGGATCACATCGTCGTAATACCCTTTGTCCATGGTAAATGCCGTGCGTTCCCAATCGCAGGAAGCGCCCAATTTGCGCAATTGCTGCAAAATAATGCCCCCGTATTTGTCCTTCCATTGGTAAGCATATTCCATGAACGCATCGCGGGTCAAATCGGCCTTGCGCAGGTTCATATCTTCCCGCAACCAACGCACCACTTTTGCTTCCGTGGCGATACTGGCGTGGTCGGTACCCGGCACCCAGCAGGCGTTTTTGCCATCCAAGCGGGCTTTCCGGACCAAAATATCCTGAATGGTATTGTTCAGCATGTGGCCCATATGCAGCACCCCCGTCACATTCGGCGGCGGAATTACAATGGTAAATGGCTCACGTTCATCGGGTACAGAGCGGAAATAGCCCTGTTTTTCCCAATATTCATACCATTTGTCTTCAGTTTCGGACGGTGCGTAACGGGTCGATAGTTCCATAGATTCGGATCGTAGTAAATGTGCAGTAGTTCGCCTCAAAAATTAGGCTATGAAGGAAAGCGCAAAAATAGGAAGTTCAAACAGGAAAAACGGAATTTTTAGCGCCGTATGTTTGTTGGGCAATTATGAACAAGGAATTATTAAAACAGGAAATACAATATCGCACCGCCCGGTCCAGTGGCGCGGGCGGACAAAACGTGAATAAAGTGGAGACCAAAGTGGAGGCCCGGCTGTTCATTGCGGACTCGAATGCCCTGACGGAAGGGGAAAAAGCCCGGATTCAGGAAAAACTTGCCCGGCAAATTTCGGCTGAAGGCGTGTTGGCGGTAACCAATCAAACCGCGCGTTCTCAACTGCTCAACAAAGAAATGGCGGAAGATAAATTGATCAAAAAAATAGAAACCGCCCTGATCGAAGAAAAACCGCGCAAAATTACCCGCGTACCTGCGTCGGTCGATCGTGCGCGGGTAGCGGCGAAGCGTAAAAACTCCGAAAAAAAGGCGAATCGGAAGGGGGGATTTGATTTTAGTGAGGAGTGAGGAGTTGGAGTGAGGAGTGAGGAGTTTTTTTTCTACAATCTATTATAAATCAAATACATACAAATTATTTAATTTTTTAAAATAACAACAACTTCTGAGAAGTCACGCATTTGTAGAAAAAACACAAAACCGTAAACACCATCCCGACTTCGGAGAAGTCACGCATTTGTAGAAAAAATACAAAACCATAAACACCATCCCGACTTCGGAGAAGTCATGCATTTGTAGAAAAAACACAAAACCGTAAACACCATCCCGACTTCGGAGAAGTCACGCATTTGTAGAAAAAATACAAAACCATAAACACCATCCCGACT
>CAIVGO010000562.1 GCA_903905445.1 uncultured Bacteroidota bacterium | reverse complement strand
TTGCGGCGTTCCCACATAATCGCTTCTCCTTCAAGGGGTTCGGCAGCGCGGATCAGGATGGCGTGGGCGGTATTGGCCGGGCCGGTTACGACATTAAACAGGTGGTGGATGCCGTAGCACAGGTACACATACGCGTGGCCGCCCGACCAAAACATGATTTCGGTGCGCGGCGTGCGGCGATGGTTGTAGGCGTGGGAGGCTTTGTCTTCCGGGGCTTGGTAGGCTTCCACTTCCGTGATACGCGCGCTGGTGCGGATACCGTCGAGGTTTGTAACGAGGGTTTGGCCCAACAAATCCTGGGCAATTTGCACCACATCGGTGCGTAAAAAGAAGGTTTCGGGTAAACGCATGGGTTTTGACCAACAAATTTTGAAAACAAAAATAGGGGATTGGGTACTTGCATTCCCTACCTTGCGGCGTTTATATACTGCGCGCTGAAGAATGCCCATCTTGCTTTCCCGACATCCTTACCCCAATGCCACCTTTGGTATTTGGCAAATCACCGAAGAAGAGGCCTTTTTTCGTGAAGATTTGCCTTTTTCTGAGCAAGAAGCGCAGGAATTTGCCCCTTTAAAGGGTATTCGGCGGCTTGAGTGGCTGGCTGCACGCTGGTTGTTGCACAAATTTACGGGCGAAAGTATTCGTTTGCCCTTGGCCAAAGATGCCTTTTCCAAACCTTTTTTTCCCGATCACCGGCATTTGAATTGTTCCCTGAGTCATTCGCATGGCATTGTGGGCGCCTTTTTGGTCGGTACAGGCACAACGCAGCAGGAAGATCTGCGCCCGATGGGTTGTGATATTCAGGTGATGGTAGAAAAAATGGGCAGGCTGGCACCCAAATTTATGCGGGCGGAAGAGCAGGATTTTGTGGCCAAACAAGACGCTATTTTCCATGCCGATTTGCACCATATTTTTTGGACCGCCAAAGAAAGTTTGTATAAAGCGTATGGAATCAAAGCTTTAGATTTTCGGGATCACATGCGTTTGGAGCCTTTTGCCTGGGATGGTGTACACGGCATGACCACCGGCTGGATTGAAAAAGACGACTATCGGCAGGCATTTCAAGTTTGGTTTGAAAAAATGGACTTGCCTACCGATCGGGCGATGATCTGGACGATTTGCCAGGCTTTATGAGTTTTTACGCGCAATTAAAGTAGAAGGTGATACCCCCAAATCATCCTGAAACTGAATCTCCGGGAAATAACAGCGCAGTCCAATTTTGATGATCGCCAAGTGGTGAATTGCGTGGTCGTAAGCAAAAAGCAGTTCGCGGCCAACCGTGCTTTGGTAAGCGGGGCGTTCGCCTTGGCCGAATTCGGCGCGTACCTGTATGGGCAGATGGAGGTCTAGATCGGCTACTTTTTGTTGAAATATTTCAAACGCATCGGCGGTTAACTGCGGGTTCGTTTCATATAAAAGATTGCGTTGGCGGGCGGCATAATCGACCAAACCGGCACTGACACCTGCTTCCAGGCATTGAAAAAACTCCAGCATATGCCGAACATGTTGACCAATCGAACTGCCATCGTAGGCGGGAAGTGGTTTTTGATAGTCTGATGGTTCAAATTGCGCCAGCAGGCCATTCACCTGCCGAACGATGGCATGAATCGCAATATTTACTTGCATAGAATGCTTCAAATGTTACAAAAATGGGTTTCGACTGTTAATTTTCAGCCACTGCGGTAAAACTAGACACATTTTTACTGTTCTTGCAGGAAGTTCTGATTTTTGCCCTGCTAAAGTCTGTTGCAAGACATCTACTACGAAATGTTACCTGCTCCTTTTGTACATCAAATGAAAGCGTTGCTTGGGGCGGAATACGCGGATTTTGCCGCTGCCTTAAAAACGCCTCCCCCGGTAAGTATCCGGTTTCAAAAAGGTTTAGATGCCGGTTTGATGCAGGCGGGCTTTGCACCCTTGACTTTAACACCGATTCCCTGGCATCCACAGGGGTATTATTTGTCGGAACGGCCGCAATTTACCCTCGACCCGCGCTTGCATGCCGGGGCGTATTACGTGCAGGAAGCTTCTTCCATGTTTTTATACCAGGCCTTGGTACAACACGCCGATTTTTCCAAATCCTTGAAAGTGTTGGATATGTGTGCGGCACCGGGCGGAAAAAGCACCTTGATTGCCGATTTGCTCAATCCCGATAGTTTGTTGGTGGCCAACGAGGTGATTCGTACGCGCGTAGGCGTGTTGCGCGAGAATTTGGAAAAATGGGGTGTGCCGAATATTGCTTTTACTTGTGCGGAATCGGAAGTTTTTGCCGAAAACTTGCCCGAATTCTTTGATATTGTCGTTACAGACGCGCCTTGCAGCGGGGAAGGTTTGTTTCGGAAAGACCCGGATGCTACCAAGGAATGGTCGACCGATAATGTATATATGTGTGCCGGACGGCAACAGCGCATCCTTACGGCGGCCGTGGAAACCCTAGCTCCGGGCGGTCTGCTGATTTACAGTACTTGTACTTACAATCATTTGGAGAACGAGGACAATACCAAGTGGTTGCAGGTTGAACACGGCCTGGAATTATTATCCATTCGAATAGATCCGGCCTGGGGCATGGTAGAAAATCAGGGCGGTTACCATTGTTATCCGCATCATGTAAAGGGCGAAGGGTTTTATTTGGCGGCTTTTCGGAAAAAGGTAGGGCCGATTTCCAAGCGCAATATTCCGAGTGGGTTTATCAGTTTAAAGCCTTTGCCCAAGGCGGGCATACCCGCCATACAGCCTTGGTTGAACCCGGAATGGCCTGTTAAGCTGTTTCAAATTCCTTCCGGAGAAATACTCGCGCTACCTGCAGCCCTCGAAAATGCGTTTTTGTGTATTGATAAAGCGATCAAAAGCAAGTGGTTTGGGGTGTTTGTTGGGGAAATAAAGGGGAAAGATTTGATTCCTGCGCATCCATTGGCATTAAGTCCACTGCTACAACCCGGGCTGGTGTTGGAGGTTAGCCGGGACCAAGCCTTGCTTTTCCTTAAAAAAGAGGTATTTGATTTGCCAGCGGGAACCCCCAACGGCTGGACCCTGGTGTGTTACCAAGGGCATCGCTTGGGCTGGATCAAGGTGTTGCCGAACCGGATGAACAATTATTTGCCCCCGGATCGGCGGATACGGATGGATTTATAGGCTTTCCGCCTATTTCCGCATGACGCACAAGGGCAAATGTCGGTTCAAATACCCACTTTGAATATTTATCATATAAACCCCGGCGGGCAAATTTAGTACCGGAATCTCAAATGAAATTTTGGTTGCGGTTGTCGTATTCGGCAATAATTGGATGCTATTTTGTCCATTCATATCCGTTAAAAATGCCGATATCGCGTCTGGATATTCCGTTGTAATGGTTAAAACGGCACTGGAAACAGCGGGATTGGGATAAAGATGCAGGTTGATTTCCTGGGCGGCGGGTCCTTTTGCGCCGACATAAAACTCCAATATAGTATCGGCAACGGCTGTGCAGCCATTTTTATCTGTGACGGTGACACTGTAATCTCCGGGCAAAAAACCTTGCAAAGAGTCTTTTTTAATGCCATTATTCCATTCAAAATAGTAAGGTGCGGTGCCACCGGTAATGTTTTCTACCCAAAGTGTGCCGTCACCATTCAATGGGCCAGAAGCTGCTTGCATGCCCAACTGAAAGTTAATTGGATCAGGATCAATTAGTTGT
Source organism: uncultured Bacteroidota bacterium (assembly GCA_903905445.1). Taxonomy (GTDB): domain Bacteria; phylum Bacteroidota; class Bacteroidia; order Chitinophagales; family Saprospiraceae; genus M3007. The sequence goes on along the minus strand of CAIVGO010000562.1, from coordinate 1,869 downwards.
AGGTTTTCAAGGATCGCGGTACAACCGTATGCGCCCGTGGCCGTGACGGCATAAACCCCGGCTGAAAGTCCCAATAATGCGGCATTGGTAGATCCATTATTCCATTGGTAGGTAACCAAGGGGTTGGGCGGTTCGGTGCGAATCGAAAGGGCACCGTTGTCATATCCGGTGCATTCGGGGTTTTGAATATTGGGCACCAATTGGAGTGTTCCACCCAGGGTAACAACCGCGCTGGCGCTATCAGAGCAGCCATTGGCATCGGTGATGGTAACATGGTACACGCCGGGACCAATTGGGGAAATGGCGCTCCCAAGTTGACCGTTGTTCCAGAGGTAAGTGTAGGGTTGATTTCCAAAAATTGCCTGTGCTTGCACGGATCCTGCCTGACCATTGGTGCAGATGACGGGCAGGGCGTTTGCCGTTGCTTTAATGAGATAGGGCACCGTAAGGGTATCGTACAGCGTGTTTCCGTGGGCATCGGTGATGGTGAATTGATATAGGCCTGGGTCCAGATTATTGGTTCCGGTGCCACTTTCCGAGCCTTTTCCCCAGGCGAATTGGTACGGTGGGCAGCCATTTTCCGGGAAAAACTGCACATTGCCCTGGGCAGAATCGACACAAGGCTGGACAATCAGACGTCCGGAAGAAAACTTAAAGGCCGGGGTTTCATAGGCCCCAATATCGATCAATTGCCCCTGAATACGGTCATTTCCATCCAAATCAAACGGTACAGGCTCCCAGCCTAGGGTAGATCCGCTGTTGATGAGCGGAGAACAACCCTGGAGCCGGTAGTTTCCGCCATTTTGTACAGGATTGATGAACAAAGGATCGCCCCCGATGATATTTTGCCCTAATAAATGATGGTTGGTGGGCAAAGTTGCTACATTGAGTGTATCAAAAAAACAATTTTGAAAGTCGACGCCATTGGTATGTTGTTTGAAAATATGACTGTCGTAATTTACGTTATTCCAAAATGCGCAATTTTTAAATGTTAAAGAATTAGACTTTGTTTGTAACGGATTATTCGTGATCACCCGGTTTCGGACAAACGTACAGTTCTGTATATCAAAGGGGATTGGAAAGGTGCCGGAATCGAAATAAGTTCCGTTGTCGGTTAATAAATTGCGTTCGAACAACAAATTGCGCAGTTTTATAACCAGATTGGGACTGCTAAGGGCTCTAATTCGAGCAGTATTGTTATAAGCAATCCGGCAATTTTCAATGTTTAGTTCATTGCCAATCCTATTAAAACTCAAAAGAGCGGAACTTTGATTTTGTAAAAAATTACAATTGGTTATTTTAACGGAACCAAAGCCATACCCATTAATAATGGCTTCGCTGCTACTTAATCCTCCATTGTATTCAAATTGGCATTGGTCTATTAGGAATAGATTGGTTTTTCCGGGCGGCAAAGTCGTATTACTGGATGCCGAAATGGCACTTCCTAAATTTCCGGAAAATAAACAATTGCGCACCTTGATGTAATCTATCCATTTTGTTGAAAAACCAAATACTTCAATTCCTCCTTCTCCGTCCAAAATTTGCAAGCGATCGAAACTACATCTTAATCCAGCAGGATTGCCCAAAGCGATAAGTATATTGCCATCATTTTGCTCAAATACACAATCCTCCATTTGCAGCGAGTCCGTTCCAGGGCCATCTGTCCACGAGAAAGCGCCAAAAATAGCAGAGGCTTTGTTTCGGGTAAATCGGCAATTGCTCAAGTCTGGGTATCGTTCTAGTTTACTTCCGCCATAGCGATTTACAGCCCCGCCCGAATAGCCCGCCGTATTTTCTATAAACTGACAATTGATAAATCTTGGCGCTACCGAGCCCCCTTCATCGCCATAAACATATACGGCCCCACCA
>CAIVGO010000561.1 GCA_903905445.1 uncultured Bacteroidota bacterium | reverse complement strand
CAAAAACAAAAAGAGAAAGTTTTTGAACATTAGGATTAGACTTTTTGATAAATTATAAAACAGAGAATGTCTGAATGCAGAGCGATCTGCGAATGTAACCGTTTCTCTTTTTGCTTGTATAGGTTTGTGTAAATTTGGCATAACGCCGTCAATTTTAGCGCAATAATTGGGGAAAACAATGACTTGCCGTGATAAAAAAAGGCCATCATTTATCATTTGGGTGCGCCAAATGGTAAACGATGGCCAGAGTTTATTCGTTGCTATTGGTGTGGGAAAACGGCCCTTTGGTATACAGGCGCATTACACGCGCGTATGGATCACTTTACGGATAAAAACCTGGTTATCTACTTTTAATTGCAAAAAGTATAATCCGTCGGGGAGATCGGACAGGGGGATTTCCAATCGAACACTGCCTTCGGGTTGTTGGGCAGCGGGCAAAGCGTAGGTGGTATGACCAAGCAGGTCCAATAAATTTACTGAAATCGTGGCTGGCGCAGGCAATTCAAAAAGTACTTGCACCTGGTCTTGGGCCGGGTTGGGGTATAATTCCACAAAAAAATGGTCAGACGGGGCAATCGTAGCGGTTGCAGCACCCATAACCCCCCATCCGCGGTCGTCGTAAGCGCCAAATTCGCCACCAGAAAGGATGGGAATGGCCGGATTGTCTATGTTATACAACTTATAGAAGCCATTGTTGAATTCGCAGCACATGCCATCGCCGAAGTAATCGACAAAATGCAGGGAATAACAACCGCCTGCCGGCAAATGCAAGGTGTCTTTAATGAGCACGTTGTTGCCATAAGCACCATATCCCGGCGGTGCATTGGTGAGCATGCCTCCCCCATTGGGACCAACATTTTCATTGCCACCGTGATCGAGCACATTGCCCACCTCATCGCGCAACTCCCAATAGGTTTCGGCGCCGTAGTTATCGGTACGAATTTTTAAAAGTACCTCCTGTTCGGTAAATACTGCCGCCGGTACGAAATTGGTATTTTGTACATTATTCGAAAAGTCCGCATCTGTTGCCCCGTTGTCGATGCTGGTAATGGTGGTTTTTAACATACCATCCCCTGCAAGTGCCTGGGTATTAAAATAAATCGCAGCCTCTCCATAAGTAGGCAAATACCCATTCCAGGTGCGGGTTTCAAGCAAGGTATTGTTCCATTCGAGTTGTAAGGTCGCGTTGGTCAGTGCATTGCTACCCAGGTTAACCAAGGTAAAACTAGGGGTTGTCGTCAAGGTGTCGCACAACTCATACAAGCTGGTACCCGCGTCAAAGTCAAAAATACCAGCATTGTCCTGGCCTGAACGAACGGGGCAGGTTTTGGCCTTTTCCCACAAGCCTGCTGCGTCCAATTGACCTACATTGTACACTTTTTTATTCGGACAAATTGCAAAAATAGTTGGGTAATACCCCACGGCAAACGAATCCGCAATGGCCGAGTTATCTATATAAGGATAGGTTGTACCTGAAACCCAATTGCCGGGTGAAAAATCATTGCAGCCAGCGGTACCATATAGGCAATCGGTATTCGTCGCCGGATCGCCCTCTATAAAAAGTACCCGGGCACGGTTGTCGCCTGTGGGGCCATGCAAATTGTAAAAGTATTGCAGGGCCTGGCTATTGTGGTACGACCAACAGGGTGGGCACCAGGTCGCACTGATTTCCAACAAGACAATTTTGCCTTCTTCCAACATCTGATACAGATGCCGCGGCTGCCCATTGATATCTAACACGTTAAAGTCCGGCGCGATAGAACCGTTGGGGAGCTGACCATACAAATGCATGGAAATGGTCAACAACAGAAGAATGGCCGTACGTTTTTTCATCGTTTTTTGCTAAAATTGTCTTTAGCCCCTAAAAGACCAATAAACCGAACAAAAATAGGGCGCTATAAATGTACAGAGCGTGTATCTTTGTTAATTATTCATTCAACCTGCTAATTCAAGACAAATCTCGCATGAAAAATTTCATTTACACCCTGTTTATTGCTGTTTTGGGATTGAACACGTGCTTTGCGCAAGCAACGTTCACCATTACACCCAACCCGGTTTCGGTTTCATCGCCCGCTACACAGTACGACACGCCTGCTGATGCAACAATTTCGAACCTCACCGGTCAATCAAAAAATTTGAAATGGGAGCGCATTTTAATCGCAGTTCCTGCCGGATTATCCACCCAGGTATGCGATCCTAACTTGTGCTGGTTGCCTGTGGTAAGTTCCAAAACCTTCACCTTGGCTGCCAACGCAACCGGTGATATGATTGTCCATTTCCTAAACACCAACGCACAACCTTTGGAAGGAATTATCCACCTGAAAGTAACCAATGTGGATAATCCAAGTGAAGTGGTAACAGCGGTTTACAACTATAGCTCTATCCTCAGCGATCTTTCTGATTTGAACAATGCACCAGCCATGCGTGTGTTTCCAAATCCTACACAACAAAATTTTGTGCTTGAAAATGCAGAAGCCGTACACGCAGTACGCATTTTCTCTTTGGATGGCCGTGAAGTTGCCTTGTTGAATGCAACTGCTAACCAGACGTACGACATCGCTGCATACCCTGCAGGTACCTACGTTTTGGCACTGCTCAATGACGCAGGTAATATCCTGAAAGCATTGGAGTTGGTTAAAAATTAGTTTATTAAAACTTGCCAAGTTTACTTTTCTCGCAAAGATGATTATTCGCGAAAAAAGTAAAACTTGGCAAGTTTACCTTTCTCGTAAACTTGCCAAGTTTAAGTTTTAAGCGTTTTCAGCAGGCGTAACGTTGTACTCCTTCGCCAAAAACTCCTTCACCCATTCGGTCGTTACCGATTTCGGACGCTCCAGTGGCAAACCAAGCGCGCGCGACCAGCACTGTGCTGCCAACACGCCCAAAGCGCGGCTTACACCAAATATTACGGTGTAGTAGTTGTATTCTTTCATACCGTAGTGGATCAACAAGGCACCAGAATGCGCGTCCACGTTCGGCCAAGGGTTCTTTACTTTACCCAGGCTCGAAAGGATCGGTGGCACCACATCGAATATTTTCCACACAATTTTTACCAAATCGCTGTCTTGTACATTGTCTTCCGCAAACTGGCGCTGTGCCATAAAGCGCGGATCAGGCTTGCGCAATACCGCATGGCCATAACCCGGAATTACCCGACCACTGGCCAGGGTGCTTTTTACATATTCGCTGATTTGTTCGCGGGTGGGTTTGGTTGTACCCAAGGTTTCTACCATTTTCTGGATCCAGCGGATTACTTCCTGGTTGGCCAAGCCGTGGAGCGGACCAGCCAAAGCATTCAAAGCAGCACTGAACGACAAATACGGGTCGCTCAGGGTAGAACCTACCAGATGCGTCGTATGCGCAGAAGCATTTCCCCCTTCATGATCGGCATGAATGGTCAGGAACAAGCGCATATATTCTTTAAAACCTTCGTCAGGGAAACCCAACATGTGGGCAAAGTTGGCGCCCCAGTCGAGTGAAATATCGGGCAAAACCTGCTCGCCATTGAAGTACACACGGCGGTATATATAAGCAGCAATACGCGGCAGGCGCGCGATCAGGTTCATCGCATCTTCATACGTGGCATCCCAGTATTCGCCTTTGTTCATGCCGGTGTTGTAACGCTGCGCAAATACGCTGGTATTTTGCATGGCCATTACACCCATCGACAATAGGGTCATCGGATGCGTATCTGCAGGAAGGGCATCAATGGCGCGGAAAACATGCTCCGGCACATTGGCGCGGCGCATCCAGTTTTCGGTGAGCCATTTTACTTGTTCTTTGGTTGGGATTTCGCCCACCAACATCAGCCAAAACAGGCCTTCCGGGAGTGGTTCAGTGCCATTTGGAGCACGTGGGAGTTTTTCCCGCAATTCAGGAATCGAGTAGCCACGGAAGCGAATACCTTCTTCCGCATCCAGCAAAGAGGGTTCCCAAATCATGCTGGTAATGTCGCGCATACCGCCATACACTTGATCAAGCAGCACATCGTCTACTTTCTTATTGCCGTGTTCTTTGAGCAGCTCCTTCACCTCTTTCCCGAGGATTTGCGACTTTTCGTAAAATTGTTGTTTCAGCGGATCCATATTCAATTGATAGGTAAAAAGTTAGGTTAGGGTGAAGTTTGAAAAATTGGCGGCGAATTATAGCCCCAACGAAATGTTGCAAAACAATAAAAAAACAATTAAAAACAAGATGTGTTTTGCAAAAAGTCTTTATTAATTCACAAGTGTCCGCTGCGTAACCAAACTTCGGCTTTTAAAATGGCGATCGCCGACAATGCATCGGTGATCACGCCATCCACCACCATTTGGTAGGCCTCCTGAAAGGGTAGTCGACGTACTTGCAAGTCTTCGGTTTCTTCTGGGGCAGCAGCGCCTTGCGTCAGTTGCCGGGCAATATAAGCCACCCCATATTCGTCGGTAACCGAATTGGAAGTATGCATTTCCAACAAAGGAATCCATTCTTTGGCGCTCAAGCCGGTTTCTTCCTGTAGTTCGCGTTTGGCCGAATCCAAGGGGTCGGTACCCATCGGACAGCCACCTTCTGGGATTTCCCAACTGTACCGGTTGAGGGTATAGCGGTACTGCCCAACCAGCCAGGTATAACCCTCGGCATCCAACGGTACAATGCCAATGGCGATGTTTTTAAAATGCACGACACCATATATACCATCACCTCCAGCCGGATTTTTCACATCCCGGTGGGTTACCCGAATCCACGGATTGTCGTACACCACATCCAAGGATAAAGTCGTCCAAGGGTTAGGATGTTCGTCGGGACCCTGTGCTTTGAATGCAAACTTTGCTGTATTCGGTTTCATGTCAGTCTATTGAAACGTAACATTGAGTTTTTTCTCTTCTGCGCCACGCTTTACAACCACCACCGTACTGTCGCCTTTTTTAAAGATGGAAAGCCCTTTCATATAATCCTGAATGGTTTTTACCTCCAAATCGCCCATTTTTATAATGGTATCGCCTTTTTGAAGACCCGCTACAAAGCCGGTTTTGCCATTGGTTACGCCATCTACATGCAAACCAACGCCATCGTAGGTATAATCGGGCATGATGCCGAGGGTCACCGAAAAACTTGGGTTTTTCTCCTGTTTGCTGGTGGTTTCCTGAAATTTCAATTTTTCCGTTTTGTCCAATTGGTTTACCACTTTAGCCGCCAGTTCGAGCAACGCCTTTTCGCCCACAAAATTGATTTTGTCGGTATCATCACTCGGTTTGTGGTAATCGGAATGCTGACCGGTGAAGAAAAACAGCACGGGGATGTTTTTCAGATAAAAAGACGTGTGGTCGCTCGGACCAATGCCCGCGCTATCGTATTTAACGGTAAAATCACCTTTCATCTGGTTGATTACCGGCACGAATTCGGGTGCAGTACCTACACCACCGACCATAATGCGCTTTTCTGCATTGAGTCGACCAATCATGTCCATGTTCAGCATAAACGACACTTTGCTCAAGTCGATGCTCGGCGTTTCGGTGTAACGTTTAGAACCATACAAGCCCAATTCTTCGCCCGAAAAGGCCAAAAACAGGAAGTTATGTTGCTCTTTTACGCCATTTTTCGCAAAATAACGTGCCAGTTCGATGACGCCCGCTGTACCAGAAGCATTGTCGTCGGCACCATTGTGAATTTTTCCTTCTGGATTGGCTTCCAAAGAGTTGTGGTCCAGGCCCATGCCCAAGTGGTCGTAATGGCCGCCAATTACAATCGTATGTGCTGCGCCATTGTCTAAATAACCCACTACATTTTGTGCGTACAATTGGGGCCCTGCTTCAGACATGCCATGCGGATCGGCCGCTTTTTTGAAACCGTACTGATGAAAATAAGTGTCGTTGTCGCCTTTTGGTGTCAGGCCGATTTTTTTAAATTGTTTGGCAATATAGGCTGCCGCAATACGGCCTTCTTTGGTACCTGTACCGCGACCTTTTAATTTGTCGGCAGCCAGGTAACTAATGTGTTTGCGCAAGTTCTTTTCAGAAATATCCTGCGAAAAAAGGGGGGACGCAAGCATGAGCGTCAGGAAGAAAACAGCAACGATGCCCTTCATGGTGGTAAATTTTTGGCAAAGATAGTTTGTGGTTAGCAGGAAAAGCTGCGCATTTTCATTCCATAATTGACATAAAGGCGCAATAAATTATTTTAGTCGGGTTTTATTTTCATTAGTGTTTGGAAACGACCAGGAAAGGTGTGTACATTTGCATCACTGTACTAATACATTGATACAAACTATGGAGGCGATTTCACTTTCTTTTCAAGATACGATTTTACAAAGTCAAGGCTATTTTGGGCCTTACGGGGGCTGTTTTGTGCCTGAAGTGCTGTTGCCCAATTTAGCCGCCATTGCTGCTGCATTTGAGGATATCAAAACAGACGCTGATTTTTTGGCCGAACT
>CAIVGO010000560.1 GCA_903905445.1 uncultured Bacteroidota bacterium | reverse complement strand
GAGGGACTTGATTTTCATATCCCGAAAGGATACATCTATAGTTCGATGGCTTTTGCTGTTTGCGTTGAAATGATCAACATTCGGCTAAATACCCGCAAACAGCCCGGTTGATATTTGGGCATGTACCGTCCTTCTGTTTACCTTTCGGGCGGTAGTTCAAATATCAAATCTATGAAAAAAGCGCTCCTTTTATTTTTACTCTGCGGATTTGTCCTCCATGTACATGCACAAAAAAGCATTACACTGGAAGACTGTTTTACTTATTTCAAGTTTTACCCGGAATCCGGTGGTGAATTCAATTACGCCCCGGATGGCTTGCACTACTGGGTGGCAGAAAATGGGGGCATTGACGAATACGATGTTCGAACAGGCGAAAAAAGCCGTGCATTCATCGAGCCGGAGGCATTGGCAAAAGTTGGAGAATGGGAATCTTTCCAATTCAATGCCGACCAAACGATGGTGTTGCTGCAAACCAACGTAGAAAAAGTATATCGGCATTCGGAACTGGCCGATTACTGGATTTATGATGTAAAAAACAAACAGGCAACACCTTTAAATGAAGGAGAAAAGGTACAATTCGCAGTGTTTTCTCCTGAAGGAAAATCGATTGCTTTTGTAGTGCGCAATAATCTGTATATCAAAGATTTAACGCGCAACAAAACCACCCGTATCACCAACGATGGCGCTTTAAATAAAATACGAAATGGAATACCCGACTGGGTTTATGAGGAAGAATTTAGCCCGGTAACAGGCGAAGGAATGGTTGCAACCAAATGGAGCCCGGATGGGAACCAACTGGCTTTTATCCGATTCGACGAAACCAAGGTGCCTTCCTACACCATGAATTTTTACACGGGAAACATGTATCCGGAGCAGGATAGTTTTAAATATCCGAAAGTTGGTGCCCCAAACTCGACGGTTAGTGTGCATTTATACAATTTGAATGAACACACGACCAGTAAAATTATGGGACTGGAAGCCGATGATTACGTGCCCCGCCTGCACTGGACCCGCGATAATCAACTGGTAATTACCCGATTAAATCGATTGCAGGACACGCTGGAACTGCTCGTAGCCCTTCCCGGACGCAGCATCCTGGATGAATCGGACAATGTAAATTACATTCCCGTGCGGCCCTTGCAGCAGGAAACGAATAAAGCGTATGTGGACATCCACGATAACTTGGTATTTTTGAGCGATAAGGCGCATTATCTGTGGTCGACAGAGCAAAGCGGGTTCAATCAATTGTATTTGTATTCCCTGGATAATAAAACGGGTATTGCACCCGTACCACTTACGCAGCCAGGGATGGACATGACTGCTTTTTACGGTGTAGACGAGCAAAATGGCAAGTTTTATTACCAAACAGCCAGTCCAAGCCCATTGTATCGACAAGTTTGGGAAGGCGATTTGAAGGGCGGCGCGCCAATCATGTTGAGCAAGGGCGATGGCACCTGGGAGGCCCGGTTTAGTCCAACATTCAATTTTTACACCTTGCAGTGGTCGGAAGCCAATACCCCCCCAACGGTCAACTTACATGCGCGTGGAGGCGAGAAAATTCGGGCAGTCGTAAACAATGCCCGCGTGCGAAAAGCCATGAAGGATTACGGTTTTGTTGATAAAACCTTCTGGTCATTCAAACTTGCCGACGGTACCGAACTGAATGGCTGGATGCTCAAACCTGCCAACATGATCGCAGGCAAAAAGTACCCGGTATTGTTCGATGTGTATGGCGGGCCCGGCTCACAAACCGTTCAGGATCAGTACGATGGATATTTAGACCCTTGGCGCCAAATGCTGGTTCAAAAGGGCATCATTGTTGTGAGTGTCGACAACAGAGGCACTGGCGCGCGCGGGGAAGCGTTTAAAAAATGCACCCAGTTGCAGTTGGGTAAATATGAAACGGAAGATCAAATTGCAGCAGCCCGGTATTTGGCTACCCAGCCCTATATAGATCCCTTGCGCATCGGCATTTGGGGCTGGTCGTTTGGCGGCTATTTGAGCACTTCCTGCATTTTAAAAGGCAATACGGTATTTAATATGGCCATGGCCGTAGCACCGGTTACCAATTGGAAATGGTACGATAGTGCTTACACAGAGCGTTATATGCATACCGGAAAGGACAATTCCGAGGGGTATGAGTCTAATTCACCCGTCAACTTTGCCCACTTATTGCGCGGAGGGAACTACCTCATCTGCCACGGCATTGCCGATGACAATGTACATTGGCAACAAACCGTCGAAATGATCAATGCGCTGATCAAGGCAAATAAGCAATTTGATACCCATTATTACCCCAACCGAAACCATGGTATTTACGGCGATAATGCTACCCTCCATTTGTTTTCCAAACTCACCCAATTTATGCAAGATAAATTGTAGCAGTTTTTTTAACCGCTTGACAGACAGCGAATAGTCTGCTCAGGTTATCTTACCATCAAAAATAAACGATTGCAGCTATGAGAAACTTGCTTCTTTGTTTTTGCTTTGGTATGTTGGACGTGGTAGCCGTGCAGGCACAAGACCCTTTGGGCAAATTGATTGTCGGTTTTGAAACCGGTTTTGAGGTAAAACAATTTCAGGACGATATCATTCCGCGTATCATTCCAGGCCTGCAACTGGAAACTTCCTTTTGGCGCTTTTCGTTGGGCGTGGGCCTTGGGCGCAAGTTTTACCATGAGTATCAATACAATTCCTACAACGGCAAAACAAGCGTTGAAGTAATTGATAATCAACCGGTTACTTCGTACTTATATGATGTAATCGGTTTTAAGCCAGCTTATTGGGCAATACCGATCAAATTGAATTTTCGGGTGCATCGCTGCAATTGTGTGTATGTACACACTGCCGCAGTTTTTGAATTTCTCGACAGTCGTAAGCCGGCACGTACCGTATTTGTAAATGCAAGGTCAAAAGAGGTACTTCCTTTTGGCGTGCAGCGGGAAGAACTGATGCATAAACAAACCCGTAGTTACGAGTTTGGTATTGGCATAAAACTGTTCGCGATTGGAAACCTGCGCGTTTTTGCACGCCCGACCTACGTCTTCAGCCAAAACCCGGAAGTGTACGGGGAGCACGAAAATGTTTCCACGTTGCGCATGTCCTTTGGAGCGCAATACGGCTTTTTTAATTGAAAGGGCAGCGTGCTTTTAACCCTGACCAGCGATTGTAATTCGACGATTCCCGCGTATTGATAATGCGGTGGATGGACAAACCAGGTTGGGTTTACCTACCGTTACTTTTTACGATAGCTTCTTTGGTGAAGCTCACTTCCTTTTCTAAAATTGAAGATAAAAGATACAAAAAGGGTTTAAAAGTTGGTGGTGGAAATTTGTAGTAGGTTTTTTTACCATAAAATTGGAACAGAATATGCTTCGAAATGGGAATCTTTAGTCAAAATAGTAAGGTTCTCAGTTGAAGCCTGAGCTATGAGTAAGCGATCAAACGGGTCTCGGTGGTGTAGCGGAAGTTTCTGATAGAATAAACAATGCTCGATTGTAAGGGGAAGTAATTCAAAACCATTCACCAATAATAAATCTGGTAATTGGTCAAGTGCAGTTTTGATTTCAAGTTTCCCGATATTTATTTTAATTGCTATTTCCCAAATTGATACAATACTTACATGTTTTTGTTTTTGTGGATCCTCTAATAAATCTATCACTACTTTTGAAAGATTGTTGTCACCTTCCAAAAACCAAATCAAGGTATGGGTATCCAACAAAAAATCCATTTACATATACGCTTTTAAGTCTTCCAATGGCTCATCAAAGTCTGGTGACATGACAAACATTCCTTTCGCACCCCCAAATCCAGGTTTAATTTTAATTGGTTTTTCAACGTCTTGTCGTGGTATTACTTTCTCCTCCCGGCTCATTAAAAATTCAATATAATCGAGCACTTGCTTTTTCAAATGCTCAGGCAACCGTTCAAATTTTGACTGTAAAAGGAGTGTGTTCATAGAAAATCCTTAAAGTTAGGGTACAAAAATATCGATATTTCATTGATTTCGCAAATATTAATACCGATTAGATCTTTTTTTAACGAATTTTAAGACTCTAAATTTGTCATCGCCTAAGGGTAAAAACTGATTTTAAAAAAAACGATTTTTACACCACAGATTGCCCAGATTTACACAGATTAAATGCACTCCAAAATCAAAAAAATCTGTGTAAATCCGAGCAATCTGTGGTGAACCCACTACGACCGACTATAATTCGGCGACTCTCGCGTAATAATAATATTGTGTGGGTGGCTTTCAATCATACCAGCATTGGTGATCGTGACAAACTGCGCATATGATTGAAGATCCTCCACGGTAGGCGCACCGCAATAGCCCATCCCGGCGCGTAAACCACCAATATATTGGGTCATCACCTCGGCCACCGTGCCTTTGTAGGGTACGCGACCTTCAATGCCTTCGGGTACTAATTTTTTAATATCGTCTTCCACATCCTGGAAATAGCGGTCCTTGGAGCCCATTTGCATGGCTGCCAGACTGCCCATACCGCGGTAGGTTTTGAATTTACGGCCATCGAAAATAATGGTTTCACCAGGCGCTTCTTCTACACCGGCAAACAAAGAACCCGCCATAATCGTGCTCGCGCCAGCTGCCAAGGCTTTTACAATATCGCCCGTATAACGGATGCCGCCATCGCCAATAATTGGAACACCTGAACCCTTAATCGCGGCTGCCGCATTCACAATAGCCGAAAGTTGTGCAACCCCAACACCTGCTACCACGCGGGTGGTACAAATACTGCCCGGGCCAACACCCACTTTCACAGCATCCACGCCGACATCAACCAGGGCTTTGGCACCGCCGCCAGTTGCAACGTTGCCACCGATGATTTGCAAATCCGGAAAGGTTAATTTCAAATGTTTAATGGCATCCAACACGCCTTTTGAGTGGCCATGGGCAGTGTCTACACACACAACATCCACGCCAACTGCCACCAAAGCAGCCACACGTTCGTGCAAATCGGGGGTTACGCCCACCGCTGCACCAACCACCAACCGACCAAAACTATCCTTGCAGGCGTTCGGGAAATTGGAGCCCTTAATAATGTCTTTGTAGGTAATCAAGCCGATCAGACGGAATTCGTCATCTACGACCGGCAGTTTTTCGATTTTTCGTCCTTGCAAAATGGCACGGGCCTGATCCAGTGTCGTGCCTTTTGGGGCCGTCACCAGGTTCTTTTTCGTCATTAAATCGCGCACCAACTGGGTGTGGTCGGTTTCAAAACGCAGGTCGCGGTTGGTCAAAATACCTACCAGTTTGCCTTTTTTGTCGGTAATCGGAATGCCGCCAATGCTGTATTTGCGCATCAGTTCCATGGCTTCCGAAATTTGCGCTTCTGGATGCAAGGTGACAGGATCCTGAATCATGCCCGCTTCAGAGCGCTTTACCGCGCGCACCTGATCGGCCTGTTCGGCAATCAACATGTTTTTGTGGATAATCCCGATGCCCCCTTGTCGCGCCATCGCAATAGCAAGCGACTTATCGGTAACGGTATCCATTGCCGCAGAGACAATGGGTACATTCAGCCGAATATTGCGGGTGAGCTGGGAGGAGATGTCTACCCCTCTGGGTAAAACTTCGCTGTAAGCAGGGACGAGCAAGACGTCGTCGAATGTGAGCGATTCGCCAAGGAATTTCGGCGGGGCAACTAAACTATTCTTCGTTTCCATGTGCAAAGGTCTGGATTCTTCCGCAAAACTTAAAAGTATCCGCACCACTTTTTTTTAAGACAATTTTGAGATCGCCTATTTTGGGTAAAAATGAAGTAAAAACGCATTTTAAACATACTTTTGTCTGCGTTCCCAACACAAATGCTGCATCTTCGCGGCACATTTTTTTGTCCACTGCAAAAGCTGCGCCAGATGCTCTCTGTTTATTCCGACGATTATTATATGCAACAAGCACTTGCGGAGGCTCGGAAGGCCTTGGAAGCGGGAGAGGTGCCCGTGGGTGCTGTGATCGTGTGCGAAAACCGGATTATTGCCCGCGCGCACAACCAAACCGAACAACTGACCGATGTAACAGCCCATGCGGAGATCCTTGCCATTACAGCGGCTTCCAGTTACCTCGGAAGCAAATATTTGCCCGATTGTACCTTATTTGTTACCCTGGAACCGTGCCTGATGTGTGCCGGGGCCATTACCTGGGCACAAATTGGCCGGGTCGTTTATGGCGCAACCGATGAAAAACGCGGTTTTATGCGTGTTGGCGGCAAAGAACTCCTGCATCCCAAAACCAAGCTAGAAATGGGGATCCGTATTGAGGAATGCAGTGCCATGCTGCTTGCTTTTTTTCGGGAAAAACGCTAACTTTTTCATTTGAACAAACACCGCTACTTGTCGTTGTACAGGTTGAACAATCTTGTTAAAATTTAAAAAAAGACCATGACGCACTTAAAAGCAGGCGACCAAGCCCCCGATTTTTCTGCACCCAACGAAAAAGGCGAGATCATCAACCTGGCCCACTATCAAGGAAAAAAACTGGTGTTGTATTTTTATCCAAAAGACGATACTCCTGGTTGTACCGCCGAAGCTTGCAGTTTGCGCGATGGATACGGACAATTTCAGGCCAAAGGCTATGAAATCCTGGGTGTTAGCCCCGATTCGGTAAAAAAGCATGTAAAATTTCAGGAAAAATACAGCCTGCCCTTCAATTTATTGTCGGATGAAACACACGCTGTTTCAGAGGCATATGGCGTTTGGGCGGAGAAAAAATTCATGGGCCGCGCCTATATGGGCGTGCTGCGTACGACCTTTGTGATCGACGAAAACGGTAAAATTGAACGTGTGATTGAAAAAGTGGATACCGAAAATCACACGTCCCAACTGCTCGAAGTTTAAATTTGCCTAAACCCACCATCATGACCTTTCTTTCGGCCGAATGGCGCAAACTCGCCATGGCCAATTACGCCATTGACCCAGTATTGTTACAATCTTACCTCCCGCAAGGGGTGGAACTCGATTTGCATGAAGGGGTATGTTATGTAAGTTTGGTGGCATTTATGTTTCAAAAAACGCGCATTTTGGGCATTCCGGTGCCTTTTCACATCAATTTTGAAGAGGTGAACCTGCGGTTTTATGTACGGAAACACACCCCGGAAGGCTGGCGGCGTGGCGTAGTTTTTATAAAAGAAATTGTGCCTAAGCCAGCCATCGCATTTGTTGCCCGTACCATTTACCGCGAACCCTATACCACCATGCCCATGCAGCACCATTGGGCGATCGAAGATGATCAGTTGTGTGTGGACTACCGTTGGAAAAACAAGAATCATTGGCATACCTTTTCCGTGCAATCGAGTTCCACCGCGGTACCCATCGCGCCGGATAGTGTGGAGGAGTTTATTACCGAACATTATTTCGGGTACACCCGCTGGGATGCCGAGGTCACCAAAGAATATGGCGTGGAGCATCCGCGCTGGGAAGTTTATCCGGTTCAATCACATCAGATTTTGGTGGATTATGAAGTCCTGTATGGCCAGGAATTCGCATTTTTAAATCAGGAACAACCTAAGTCGGTCTTGTTGGCGGAGGGATCGGAAGTGCGGGTGTTGATGAATCAGGACAATTGAGTTTTTTAAACAAACAAAGGATATGAATTTATCTCTGAAAGGGAAAAACGCCTTAGTTGGCGGCGGCAGCGCGGGTATTGGCAAAGCGTCAGCACAGGCTTTGGCCGAACTTGGGGCGAATGTTACCCTACTCGCCCGCACGGAAAGCAGTTTGCAGGCAGCCTTGTCCACGCTCGATACGACCCAGGGGCAACAACATCAATATTTGGTAGTCGATTTTAGCAATCCAGCCGCACTGTTGTCGATGGTGGAGCCAGTGTTGAAACTGCAACACTTTCACATCTTGGTTAATAATACGGGTGGACCACCAGGCGGCCCCATTACGGAAGCTTCTGCTTCAGCCCTGTTGTCGGCTTATACCAACCATTTATTGTGCAATCAATTGCTCGCGCAGGCTTTGTTGCCGGGGATGCAACAGGCTGGTTTTGGACGAATTGTCAATGTCATCAGTACTTCTGTGAAGGAGCCGCTCGATAATTTGGGGGTGTCCAATACAACCCGTTGGGCGGTGGCAGGCTGGGCCAAAACCTGGGCCAATGAAGTAGGAAAATATGGAGTTACGGTCAATAATGTGTTGCCTGGCTACACCATGACGAGTCGATTAACCGAAATTATAGAAAAAAGGGCAGCGGCGAGTGGCCAAAACCAGGCTACAATAGCCGAGCAATTTAAGCAGCATGTGCCTTTGCGGCGTTTTGCCGAACCTGCTGAAGTGGCAGCGGCCGTGGCGTTTTTGTGTACGCCGGCTGCGGGGTATATCAGCGGCGTTAATTTGCCGGTAGACGGGGGGCGTACGCGTAGTTTATAAGGTAATATTTGTTCGGTGTTCGAAATTATACTGCATTTCGAACACCGAACATCGATTATTAGACCATTCTTTTAATATACCTCGATCCGGACAATTAGTTTGGCTCAAAACCGTAGGTAGATAAAATCTTATCTTTCAATTCTTTGCGTGCAAAGAAGATGCGACTTTTAACCGTTCCCAGCGGCAAGTTCAGTTCATCGGCAATTTCCTGATATTTAAAACCGTCGAAGTGCATCAGAAACGGGATGCGAATGCTGTCATCCAGGGCACTGATGTGTACATTGATCTCTTTGAGCATGATGGTGCCTTCCGCACGATTTCCGGTAGCATGATCGGCCGAATTGATATAATACTGGTTATCGGTATTATCCAGCATGGTATTCGACTTCATGCGTTTGCGGTAATTGTTGATGAAGATATTTTTCATGATCGTGAAGATCCAGGCCTTAAAATTGGTGCCTTGTTGAAATTTATCCCGATTATGTAAAGCGCGATAAGTGGTTTCCTGATAGAGGTCTTTCGCATCTTCCGAATTTTTGGTCAGATTGTATGCGAACGAATGCAGGATGCGGTTCAAGCCGGTGAGTTTGTCATTAAATTCCACGCTTGTCATATCTTATGATGTTGATGTGGTGATTTGCTGGGACAAAGATAATGTTTTGTTTAGCCTTTCCACCATTATGGTTAAACAATTTTTTGCCAAAATTAGGCAAATCAAACGCGCATATTTTACTTTACACTATAAACATATGATAATCAATTAATTGTGCAATACAATACCGTCGTCTATTCTATCTGTAAGTTCAAAAATAATTGAAAGTATTGAATACCTGATGAATTCTGGCATCGGAATAAAAAAAACGGCCGTTTCGAATAGTTCGAAACGGCCGCTGCAGATGCTTCAGGGAAGCCTTAATTTTTATTTTTAGCTGTGTACTCAATTCGGATGAAAACCATAATTGGTCATGATTTTATCCTTCAGTTCTTTGCGGGCGAAGAAGATCCGGCTTTTTACCGTTCCTAAAGGCAATTCCAGCTCGTCGGCAATTTCCTGGTATTTAAATCCTTCGAAGTGCATCAAAAACGGAATGCGGATGCTTGCGTCCAACGAATCGACCATTGCGTTCAATTCCTTCAGCATGATATCGCCTTCTGCTGCATTGGTTGTTGCGTGCGTTCCCGAATTTAAATAAAACTGATTGTCGGTGGTATCAAGAATTGTGTTGGCTTTTACTTTTTTGCGGTAGTTGTTAATGAAGATGTTTTTCATGATCGTAAACATCCACGCTTTAAAGTTCGTGCCTTGCTGGAACTTATCGCGGTTGAACAAAGCGCGATAAGTAGTTTCTTGATACAAGTCCTTCGCGTCCTCTGTATTCTTTGTCAAATTATAGGCAAAAGAATGCAGCAGGCTGGTTAGGGTGTTCAATTTATGATTGAATTCCATGCTCGTCATGGCTTACCTCCTGTTTGAAAGTTTATAGATGATTCAAAGGTATAGGTTTGTTGAACTTTTTCCAAATTTTTGATGGACAAATTATTGCTAATTTTAGACAAAAAATGATGTTGCAACACCTATAGGGCACTCAATTTGTTGATTTTCAGTTTTTTATGTTATTTTTAATAATTCTACATAAAAAACTACTTTCAAAAAAGATTGAAAATTCTGAATGTTGTTCATGCCTGTTTTTTGCCTGTTCAGCCATAAAAAAATACCGTTCAGCGATTTTTTTTGTTTTTTAAGCAGTAACTAACTATGTTTTGACTAACTTGAGATTTTGAAAATTACAAACAATCCATCGTACATTTGGAGCCCATAAGGGACTTATTTTTTTGAAACCTACTTCCTTTAAAATTGGTCGCTTATCAAACGTACCCGGATCGCGGTTTGCTGCGTATCCCAGACCAATGCCTTTATGCAATCGCCCGTTTTTTCATCCCAAGGTTTGTTCCGTGTCTATGTGGGCCTCTTTGCAATGTTGCCCTGGTCGGGTGAATTTGCGTTCTCCCATTGGAGCATCCAGTTTCCTTCCGAACCTTGGATGGGCATTTGCGCTGGCTATCTCGGCGGATTGCTCCTTTTTCAACCCAAAGACCGTCGGGTACTTTATTCCACCTCAACTGTATTTTGGCTAAGCCTGAGTTTTGTACTTTGGCTTTGGGTGGCCACCTGCTTCAGTTCAATGCCCTACGTTTCCATCAAATATGTGCTGGTCGAAACGGTCCATTGGTGTTTGTTTGTACCTGGGATCTTCCTAATTCGTTCCTGGTGGCCACAACTTTTACGTGCTTTTACCCTGAGCATGGCTTTGGTTGCGCTGTATACCCTCTTGCACCACGCATTTTATCATTTTCGTGCCGATCAGGCTTTACTGGCACCTATGCCATTTTTTCCTGAAAACACCTTGTACGCGGCGGTCCTCGCAATGATACTTCCCTGGCTGATGGGCGGCGTTTTACCCATTTACCCTTGGCTTCGATGGTCTTGTGTCGCGCTTTTGGGGGTAGCTTTAGTCATGGCAGGTAGTTTAGGCGCTGTTTTGTCGGTCTTGGCTATTGGGGCGCTCTTCGGCCTGATGTACTTACACGCCTCGCTTCCCTGGTTTTCAAAAAAAGCACGGTTCCTCCTCGTTTTTTTAGTATGCGCAATTGTTTTGGCTGGACTGCCCTCCATGCTCCAACAGATGCGCAAAGATGTATCCACCATGGAACGCATCAACCGCTACCATTGTGCGGCACGGATGTTGAACGCCCGACCTTGGATGGGTTTTGGTCCGGGAACGTTTGCCGATCAGTATTTTCCATTTCAGCACCCTGCGGAAATGACGCGGATTAGTTTAAAATCTCCCATTTCCAGCAGAAACCCGGATACATTCGGTCGGGGCGGTGGAGCACACTCCGAATTTTGGCAAGTTTTAGCAGAAACAGGATGGCCTGGTTTTTTAATCTTGTGCACATTGATGCTGCTTTTGGGAGGGTACAGTTGGCCACTTTTGTTTAAGCAACCTACACGACTGTTCCTCTGCTGTTTAGCAGGTCTGGGCATTTTTCTGCTACTGGGGTTGACCAATAATTTTATGCATGATGGTCGGGTTGCGGCGCTCGCCTGGGGACAAATTGCCCTGTTAATTGGATGTTTTCAAAAAAAGGAAACAAGCACACAATTTCCTGAGCGCCTATAAAATGCCAACATCCTCTAATTTTACATGCACCGTGCGGGTCTGTTGCGTCCGTTGGGCGATATCACCAGCAGCATCCTCCAGGCGCAAAACACCCCGCGGACAAACCGCCGAACAAATACCACAACCCACGCAAGACGAACGCACGATATCCTGCCCGCGCTGTGCATAATGCCGCACATCAATGCCCATTTCACAATAGGTAGAACAATTGCCGCAACTGATACACTGCCCGCCATTGACGGTAATCCGGAATTTTGACTTTGTTTTTTGCCATAATCCCAACCACGCTGCCATCGGACAACCAAAACGGCACCATACCCTGCTGCCCATGATCGGATAAAAACCAACCCCAATCACGCCAGAAAACACCGAGCCTATAATAAAGGAGTAACTTTTGTAAAATCCTTCCGAAAACTCCTGCAATACCCCGCGACCGGTTATTACATTGATCCACAACAAGGCCGTCATAGCCACCGCAAAAACCAATACACTGTGAATCATCCACCGTTCTATCTTCCAGGCTTTCAGGCTTTTATCGGATAAATGCCGAAATGGATCGCCCGATGTTTCCGCCAATCCGCCACAACCACAAACCCAGGAACAATACCATCTTTTGCCAAAAAAGTAGGTCAAAATAGGCGTTCCAACAAAAAACATGGCCAATCCAAAAAAGAAAAAAGCCGTCGTCAAATCCGTTTGTGATTGCCACGACCAGGTATTCGGCGTTGCATTGCTATACGACAAAGGCCAGAAATAGGTAAAATACAGTTCTGGTTGTTGCAGCCGAATCATGAGGGCCGGAATCAAAAAGGCAAAACCCAACTGGAAAAACATCACCGACAGGGTGCGAATCTGCTGATACTTGTTGTGTTTGTACTTATAGATAAATTTACAGCCCATTAAAAGCACGGAAACCGTGTAAAACGTTCCGTATATAAACCATTGATTTGCAGGAATTTTGCGCAACCACATACTCAATGGGTCGAACACCGCTGCCAAACCATGGTTGGCAGCCCCATTTACGCCCACGCCCAATAATTCCGGGTACCAATACAAACAAATATAAAATCCGGTAAGGATCACGCCTGTCAGCCAGCCCCAAACCCCACGCGCTGTTAAACTCCTAAACCAAACCCCGTT
>CAIVGO010000559.1 GCA_903905445.1 uncultured Bacteroidota bacterium | reverse complement strand
GTTGGGCTGCCTTTTTTGGTGCTGCTTTTCTGTGCAAGCGCAATCCGTGCAGGTGTTGACAAACCGGGCCGGTCGCCAGTTGAACAGTGGCAACCTGGAGGAAGCCGCCACGTTGTACGAGCGCGCCGGACGTTTGAAAGGGGGAAAAACCATCCAAATGTTGCAGGCGGGTGATTGTTATTTTCGCTTGCGGCATTATGAAAAATCGGCTGATTGTTACCGCAGCGCGGCGGCCTTGACCGATAAAGATGCGAAAGCGGGCATACAATACGGCCGCGCCTTAAAACAATGTGGCCGCTACCTGGAGGCTGCGGAGGTATTTCGGAATTTTGCACGCAATTATCAGGGGCCAGAAAAAGCCCAGTTGGTTGTGGTGGTACAACAGGAAATAAAAGGATGCGGCCTGGCCATCGAACAGGAAGCACAATTTGATACGACCCTGGCGCCCGATTTTTTGATGGGCCTGATGCCGCCTACCATCAATTCGGACGATATCGAAATTGCACCCATTCCGTTCTCCGACAAGCTGTTATACTTTGTGGTGGTGAACGCAGAAGGCAATATTTTGATGCGCAGTTTGAAAAAAGAAAACAAATGGCAAAAGGCCGAACGTGCCGAAGGATTGCCGGAAGCCATTTCCAAGCGATTTGGGAGCGGGGCTTTTTCACCCGATGGGAAACGGTTTTATTGTACCCAATGTACGGCACAGCGGCGGTCGAAAGCACAAATCAAGCAAGGCATTCCCCTGCGTTGTGAACTATACCAAACCCATCGCACCGACGAGGGCTGGTCGGATCCGATTCGGTTGCCAGAGTATATTAACCTGGCAGGCACTTCGGTGTTGCACCCATTTGTAACCCAGGAGCCCGGCAAAGAAATTTTGTATTTTGCCAGTGATCGACCGGGTTCGCTGGGTGGCCTGGACCTGTACCGATGCGAACGTTCGCTTAAAACAGACACCCTGGACTTTAGTTTGCCCCAAAACCTGGGCGTACAAATCAATACCTGGGGCGAAGAGGTTTCGCCCTTTGTGGATGGTTTTACCCAAACTTTGTGGTTTAGCAGCAACGGCCAGGCGACCATCGGCGGACTCGATATTTTTAAAACCAACTGGGAGGAAGGGGCCTGGAGTGTGCCACAAAATGCGGGTACACCTTTTAATTCACCTGCCGATGACCTGTTTTTGGTATGGAAAAAAAATGGTCGGGGTGGTTACCTGATTTCCAATAGATTATTTGGAATGGAGCGCACCAATACCATCTCACAGGATATTTTTGAATTTTTACCCAACGAAAAAGAATAAAATTTTGGATTATGGCGCAACTTTTTCGGCAGATTTTGATGCTTATACGACCGGAGCACTGGGTGAAAAATCTATTTGTATTCATTCCGGCATTTTTTGCAGCCAAGTTGACGGATATACCCGTTTTATATGCCGCCATTTCCGGCTTTTTGTCCTTTTGCCTCATTGCCTCGGCCGTGTACACGCTCAACGACCTGGCAGATGCAGCAGAAGACCGCAACCACCCGGATAAATGCAAACGTCCGTTGGCGAGTGGGGCCATGCGCCCGTCGCAGGCCATGGTGGTGCTGGTTGTTTTATTGCTTGGTGGCACCGCCCTTGCCGCGTCCATCAATTGGGAGGCCTTGCTCATCGCCCTGTTGTATTTTACCATCAACCTGTTTTACTCCTTTGGGTTGAAGCATATTGCCATTATAGATATCGCCTTAATCGGATT
>CAIVGO010000558.1 GCA_903905445.1 uncultured Bacteroidota bacterium | reverse complement strand
TTGTAGTTCATAGTTTCTTTGGGGAAATTATAGTTGGGCAACCGCGATACGTATGTGCGAAATGCTTCCGCCTTAAAAACCGAAACTTCAAAGTCGTATTCATAAAAAGCCTTGATTTCCAGGCGTCGGGCGATTAGAATATAGGAAATCTCTTTGATGTTTTGCGGTATAAAATCCAGCGCTTGTTCGTACTGGCCATTGTGATAAAGATAATGCGCCCAACAAAATCGGAAGTAGATCTTATCGGCGGTTTCACCGATGATCAGGTCTTTATGGGTTTCAATAAATTCGCGAGTCCATTCTATCTCCTTCACTTCCAGGGCACTAATCACTACGCTGATGAAAGAACTGGTTGAAATTTTCCCTTTGTAAAAGTAGAAACCGGATGCGATACTTTGTTTTTGGAGTTCGAACAGGGTGTATTTTAACAACCGATTGCCCTGATTGATCAGAATGGTACAAAGGTTTCGGAGGTAGACATACAGGGTGTACAGGGTTTCATAATCAAATACCCGTTCATTGGCTCGAATAAGCGTTAGGCAGGCACTAAAATCCTCGCGGGTTACCTTGGGCGCATAAAAGATTTTAAAAATGGCGTGGTAGGTTAGCACCAGCGGGTCTTGGGTGACCAAGGGTTGGGTGATCAGCACTTCAATTTTACTGCGAATGTGTACGGGAACCTCAAATGCGACATATTTCAATTGTAGTGCATATCGAATGAGAAGATCCATCATGTTTACATCTGCAAACTCCTGGAGGGCAAGCATCGTATTGACAAGATTGATGTCCGATTTATGGTCATTCGCGATGCTGAGCCAATCCAGCCTTTCATATTCTAATAAGTAATTTTTATAGATAGCATCTAAAGATTGCACTTGGTGCTGGGTTAAGAGACTTTCCAGTTGCCGGAAGGACTGTTGGTATCGCGCCGACAGTCCTTTTTCTTTATAGAACTGGCAAATTTCGAGCAGTTGGTCAAATTCATTTTCGGGCTCCAGGTACCGAAGTGTTAAAAAGTGCAGGCGCAAGCATTTTGTTAGACTCCCCATAATCTTATCGATTTTGAGATCGACGTATGCTTTGTCGGGGAACATTTTTTTAAAGATTTTCTTCGAAGTCAGCGACGGATGATTAAATTCTGGAAAATATACGATCAAAATATCCAACAATTTAACTGCTTCTTCGCGCTTGACGGGGTCTTTATGGAGCGCCCATGGAACGAACTCGATAAAGGAGTTTAGTTCGTCCCGTGTCAGCGTACGAAGGGTCTCTAAAAAGTTAGATTTCAACATATTTATGTAGTCGCTTGGAAAACTTCCCGAAATTTGTAATTTTTTTTGTTTCGCCGGTGCAATAATATTGCAGCAGAATAAAACAAACAACATCACTACAAAAAAAGAAATGCCATGCGAAACATTTTTCTTTTCATCATTCTTACCCATTTTTCACCCTTATTTGCCCATTCATTACCAAATAGTGTAATATCGGACTGTAACTTACCTGCCCCAACCAACTTGCAGGCAGTCGAGACCGGTCCGAGTTATGCCATCATGGCCTGGGATGCCGTGCCTGGGGCAGCGGGTTACCTGGTTAGTTGGTACAATGCATCGGGCGCGCAAATCAATGCGGACACCACCCTTGATACCGAGTTTGAAGTTCAGGGATTGGAGCCTGGGGAGACGTATAATTTTCGGGTTGCGGCGGTGTGTGTATCCGGGGAGCCTTCTGCGATTTATGCCCCCGTTATTGTTGTTCCGATTGTTACGGAGTTGGTGATTAGTTCGGATAATCCTTTGGGGAATTTGGTTGAGACTTGTAGTCAAATAGTAAATCCAGTTGCGGAGTGTACTTTTGACTTTAATTTTGCTCCGACATATATCGGAAAAATAAAAGTAATTGAGTTAAACAGGGTATATTACTTCAGAGTAAGGTATTTGGGTAATCTAGGAATAGGGGATAATTCAAAAGTGGTATTAGATCTTGTGAAACCAGAATTTTATCCAGAACTACCAGTTCATAAACCTGGGCTATATACTGAATATGGATCAAGTTCTGGTCAAATTTATGATCATGGTGATGCAAAAACAAACTTTTATATTTCACTTTTTGAAATTCGAATTTCAAAAATTTCAAAAAAATTATACAAAATAAATTTAAAAAAAACAAACACTCAGAGTTATTCATTAGAATTTTCATATAACTATAATAGCATACCTACCTACGCAAACAATGAAAACCAACAAGAAGACATATTTAGTTCAAAATCATCTGAAACTAGAGAACAATATATATCTAATATCTATTTAAAAATCTTCAACTCCTTAGGAGAATTAATAAGAGATATAAAAGTTGATGCGGAAGAAGAGATCTATCAAAACTATTTGGAAAATTTACCAAGTGGCCTATACATCATTTACAAATACAGTTCAAACTCAATATTTTCTAAGAAAATCATAATTGACGCAAAATGAAGTATCTAACTTTATTATTAATAATATTGCATTACAATATTGGATTTGGCCAGTGGATGCCAAAATATCCTAGCACGTTTAACCCATTTGAAATCTTTTCAATCAGCTATGTAAATCAAAACTCGATTGTTGCAGGGGGGCACAATGTTGTTGTTCAAGAAAACACCCTTGGTATTCCCTTAAATGATAGCCTTTTCCTCTATTATACAAATAATTCAGGAAATGACTGGGAGTCATTTAAGGTCTCATTTGGTAACAATTCATTTTTAACCTCACTTTCCACGCCAACTTCAGATGTATGGTTTGTCGGCGGTTTAGTTAATTTGGCAAATGCTAAGTTATTAAAGACAGTAAATCATGGTTTGAATTGGACGGATGTGACCCCACCGCTTTCATCAAATGGAAGTTGGATTAATTTGGTGAGTTTTAAAGATCCCTCAAATGGTGTGATTGTCTGTGATCCTGAAAGCAATAAATTTAAAGTATTTCATACATTCGATGGAGGGAATACATGGCTAGAAATTCCTGATGGTACCATCCCAGATGCTAACATTGGGGAATACACAATTCGTGGACAAGCATCCGGTGATTTTATTTGGTTTACGACCAACAATGGTCGTTTTTTCAAGAGTTCTGATAACGGATATCATTGGGAAGTACATCAAACTATTATTCCAAATTTAGAAAAGGTCAGTTTTTCGGATACTCTAAATGGAATTGGGCTATACGGTTTCATCTCCCTAGATTTCAACACCTCCCCCATCATCATCACCGCCGACGGGGGCAAAACCTGGAAATTACTAGACATCACCCCACTCGGCCCAAAAACCGGTGTTTTCGGGGCCAGTTACATCCCCAATAGCTCCTACATCATGCTTACAACGGCCAAAAACAGCCTCCTAACCGGCGATTTCGCCACCTGGATCAGTCCAGACCGAGGCGAAACCTGGCAACAAATTAGCAGCGGAGAGAATATCTACACAATCAATTTCCAGGATGCCAGTACCGGCTGGGGAGGCGAAGGTCAACAACTCGCCCACCCTACCCGCATGTTTCAATACACTGGGTCGCCGCTGGTGGGTCTGTTTTCTGATAAAGTGCTGCAGGTCGAATGGGAGGTTTTCCCCAATCCTACGGCAGATCGGGTGCAGGTGCGTGTACAGGAAGATAAACCCGCGTCTTACTTATTGTTGGTCAATGACTTACAAGGAAAATTGATCCTGCGGCAGGATTGGGATGGCATCGGTGTTTTGGACCTGGATTTAGGGGCTTCTTGTCCAAGTGGGATGTACACTGTTACACTTGCGAGCAAAGATGGGAAGGCGGTGCGGAAGTTGGTGGTGTCGCGGTGAGCGGTTAAATACCACGGAT
>CAIVGO010000557.1 GCA_903905445.1 uncultured Bacteroidota bacterium | reverse complement strand
ACCGGTCGTGAGCAAAACTTCCCATCGGACAAATGGAGCAACATCTATGTGATTGACTTCAACTTTGCCGATTTGAACAACATCAAAGCCACCGTACGTGTAGCGTATGCAGGCGATGATGCAGGTAATGGTCAGTTCCAGGGCCCAGACTACGGTTTGCGTTCTGCGGATAACCTGGATTGGGCTGATAATGGCCTCGTTTACATCCAGGAAGACCGTTCGGTAACCGGTTTCGGTTTGACCAGCGGCCAGGAAGCATCGGTTTGGGAAATGAACCCAACCACCGGCAAATTGACGCGTATTGCACAAATCGACCGCACCGCAGTTCCTGCAGGACAAACAGATTCAGCGCCAGCAGATTTGGGCAACTGGGAATCTTCTGGTATTTTGGATGTTTCTTCTTTGTTTGGTGAAACCAACAACGACATGTTGTTTGTAGCCGTAACGCAAGCACACAGCTTGACGGGCGGACCAATCACTGCGAATAACTTGACAGAAGGTGGACAACTTTTGTTCCTTTCCGCCAACCGTCCATGCGAATTGAAACTTCAAGACACCTTTGCCGTTTGCCAGGGTGGACTGATTGAAATCAAATCGCCGTTAGAATTCCAGGGTTTCCAAACAACAGGTGGTGTGGTTCAAACATTGCAATTCACGCAATCTGGCGTATACACTGTGAATGCGGTAAGCCCGAACGGTTGTGTTGCAACAGAGAACATCACCGTGTTAATCAATGCATTACCAACGGTTGATTTGGGGCCAAACGGCCAGCCACTTTGCCCAGGCAACACCATTACCCTAACTGCGGGCAATGCCGGTGCTACCTACGCATGGAGCAATACCACGACTAACCAAACGCTTTTGGTTACTGCTGCCGGTACTTACACGGTGACTGTTACCAATGCAAATGGTTGTTCTAAATCGGATGATATTACGATCAATCAAGGTGTTGTACCAGTTGTAAGCCTTGGCGCCGACCGCGCAATTTGTGCAGGTAACGTTGTCAACCTCAACGCAGGTAACCCAGGCGCATTCTTCATCTGGTCTACCAATGTTACGACACAGGCGATCAATGTAACACCTGCTGCTACCACAACGTACACTGTTACGGTGACCAATACAGACGGTTGCACGGCTTCTGATAACGTAGTAGTGACGGTAAATCCATTGCCTGTTGTTAACCTCGGCTTGGATACAACCATCTGTACCTCACAGATTCCGTTTACCTTGAATGCAGGTGGAAACTTCAGTTCTTACTTCTGGAGCACAGGCGATCCAACACAAACCACACAGGTTAGTGCAGCGGGAACCTATATTGTTACGGTGGTAGACAGCAATGGCTGCGAAGACCAGGACGATATCAAAGTTACCGTGGTGGTTTGTCCTGCTACCCATGAGCAGCAATTGTTGGGTGAACTGAAAATGTACCCGAACCCAACCCAGGGTCTGGTGAACCTTGAAATGACGCAGTTCGAATCTGGCAACTACCGTGTAAACGTGTTGAACATCGATGGCCGTCAAATCCTGACCCAGCCAATCGTTGTAGGTGGCGGAAATGCAATGGTTCAATTGAACCTCGCAACAGCCCCTAAAGGCATGTATTTAGTGAAATTACAATCAGAAAAAGGAATCATGGTACGCCGCTTGGTCATCCAGTAATTCATTTTTCGCGCATACTTTTCGGCTGCCTCGATGCTTCGAGGCAGCCGAATTTTTTATTTCTACAATAAATTGGTGTCTGGAAAGGCTGTATAAAGTTGAATTTAGAATGAAACGAACATTGTTCCCACAGGGCAAATTGCTGCTTGTCGCCTGTGCCTTCCTGGTGCTGTTCACATGCCTTTCTTTTTATGGGGATAATCCACCCAATGGCAATACCGGCGCGCCTTTTAATGAACGTTGCAACTATTGTCATTTAGGAATCAATCCCAATGGGTACAGTGGTACGGTAGCGCTCACAGGTTTACCCACGGTAGTGCAGCCCGACTCATCGTATGTACTAAATTTGGTCATGACCCCCACAGGCGGCAATCCTGTAGCAGCCGGTTTTCAGTTGGTTGCCGTGGATCAAAAGAACTTAAACGCAGGGACCCTTACAAATTTAGATATTTTTACCGGCATCGAATTTTTAGCAGGACGATATTATATAGAACACCGTGAGTCTAAAGTTTTTTCGGGAAATAACCCGGTATCTTGGCAGTTCAAGTGGAAGGCCCCCACTTCAGCAGCCTGCAATACCATCACTTTTTATTTTACTGGCAATTTTTGCAACGGAAACGGATCCGGTGGCGATTGGTCCTATTACTTGAATCAATCGGTACAATTATCCAATCCGCCTTTAAGTGGTATTCCGGATTCGATTCAGGCACCCTTATGTCCCGATGAAGCCAATGGTACTGCCAAAGTGCTGCCTTTAAATGGCAAAGCGCCATACACCTATACCTGGTCAAATGGACAAAGTAGCCAACAGGCCGTGCAACTTTTGGCTGGCAATTATACCGTGACCATTGCAGATGCAAGTCCGTGTTCAACCATTTTAAATATCCTGGTGCCCGATGGCATCGACAGTATTCCGCCTGCGTTGACCTGCCCCAATGGCGTAATCGTTTGCGCCGGTGATACGGTTGTGTTTGCAAATCCGGTTGTTATGGATAATTGCGATGAAAACCCTGAAACCCCGGCCGTAATATCTGGCCAAAGTTCCAATACCATTTTTCCACCTGGTGAAAATATCGTGGCATTCCAAAGCACCGATTTTGCAGGAAATACTTCAAGCTGTTCCTTTATCGTTCAGGTACAAAATCCGCCCGTAATTTCCCTTGATTCTATTATAAATGACGTCGATACCCTGGGCCAGGGAGCCATTTACGTGACCGCCGATAGTACCGCAACCAATTATTACTGGGAAAAAAACAATACGTTTTTCAGCAATGAAGCCGATTTGACCGGACTCTCTAATGGCGTGTACGCCTTGTATGTAACCAATGATTTGGGTTGCACCGATTCCATTATTGGGATCAATTTGATAAATACCGTTGCGATTCAGGGACCAGATCATCAAATGAAAGCCTGCGCCATCCGTCCAAATCCCGCCCAAAATTACCTCGAACTCTACCCGATTCCCGAACCAATTCAACACATCCAACTTTTTAATCAGGAAGGGAAAATGGTTCCTTGTGCGTTTAAATCCAATTCAAATAGGGTTGAATTAAACATTCAGCACCTCATTCCGGGCATGTACAGCCTGTTTGTGGTGTATAAAAACAACCAAACCCAACATTTTAAATTTGTCAAGGAGTGATCTAAAACAAACAAAACGAATTCTTTTTATAGTCAACGCATAGTGGTTACGAAAACAGGTGTCTTCTAATCCATTGAAAATCAATTTTTTATCCATCCATCCTTCAAATCCATTTAAATCTGGGTATAATCAGGCAAACCGCAATTCCCGCCAGGCCTTTTGCTGTGCCTTGCTCAAAAAAGTCCAGGCAACAATCCGCGTAGTTTTGTTGCCCGTGCCCATCGGAATCGTTTTTACCTCCGCCGCTGCAGCCGTAACCAGCGCTTCTTGCACCGCCTTCAGGTTGGATTGTTTGGAAACCAAGGTCGTAAACCAAAAACAGGAGTTCATAAACTGCCGACTCTGTTTCACCATATCTAAAATAAACCCGCGTTCGCCGCCTTCACAAGTCAACTCACTCGGCTGCCCGCCAAAATTCTGCACCGGAACCTTGATTTTTACCATCTTTTTCCCCCTTAAATTGGCCAATTTGCGAAAAGTGCCAAATTCAGCCTCCTCCATGCTCGCATGAAAGGGCGGATTACAAATACTAAAATCAAAATATTCCCCTTCTTGTATAATCCCGTAAAAAATATCCTTGGGGTTGTTTTGTAAACGACAGGCCACTTTTCCCGTCAAGACTGGATTGTTGTCCACAATTTTTTGGGCCGACTCCAACGCAACAGGGTCAATATCGGAACCCACAAACGACCAGCCATACGCCTTGTTGCCTACCATCGGGTACACGCAATTGGCCCCAATACCAATGTCTAAACACGTTATTTTAGGTCCAACCGGTATTTTACCAAAATTACTACCGCCCAATAAATCCGCCACATGGTGCAAATAATCCACCCGGCCCGGAATCGGCGGACATAAGTAACCTTCCGGGATATCCCAGTAATCAATATCATAGTGGAGTTTCAGCAAAGCCCGGTTCAGCATTTTTACTGCCGCAGGATTGGCAAAATCAACCGTAGCATCGCTATATATATTCTGGGTCACAAAGGGCGCCAAATCCGGACAAACCCCAATCAATGCCGTAAAATCATACCGATCCCGATGCAAATTGCGTGGATGTAACTTCGGTTTCAACTGCGGGTGTACTGTTCTCCCTTTCGACATTGCTCTAATTTTAAGAAAAAACACAAAGATAGCCCCAATTTTTCAACCGCTTGCGTTGCTTGCGCTGGGTTCCACCCAGTGCATCGATCCATCGGGTTCCACCCGATCCACAATTCCTTGCTCGCGCTGGGTTCCACCCAGTGCGCCTTCATCACAACCCAACAATCGTTTCCTTCAGTTTTTCCAGCAGCGCCACATAAATATCGTGGTGTAAATTCAGTAAAATCGTTGGTATTTACGGTATTATAGATTTAAAATTACCTGGGAGACTGCAAAAAGCCTTCCCAAAAGCAATACTTTTGAGAAGGCTTTAATTTATTACATATCGCACAATTGCAATACAACCCTACTGCAATTTCAAATGAAACTTCCCTTCCGTTAAATTAATCTTTGGGTCCAAGTCCCAAGAGTTAGGACCTGTTACATTTTTTTCTTTGGTGAAAAATTGAAAGCGCCCTTGCACCGTACCCGAAATCGAATCAAATGAAACAACTTCGATAAAATGATCTGTTCGAGTGGTGTCGATTCTATACGTTCCGATTAATTGATCATAATCCTGTGCAACAAATACAGCCATTTGCGGGATAAAATTGACCGCATCCCAAGTCTTGTAATATTCAACATTGTATTTCCCTTTTTTGGCAGGAATATCACTTGCTAAAAATGTAACGGTACGAAAGTTAGCATCGGTTAATCCAACATCCATCAAAAAAACATCTTTTCGATCCGGATGATATGCTGCATTGGCTTTTGGAGCCCAAAATTTATCATTTTTCAAACAGGAACATTTACCTAATTCAATAATATCTTTCAGAGTATCTGTTGTGTCTACAGGGTTTTTTATAACAGGTGTAATGGGCGATTGCTCTTTTTGGCAAGCATTGCCCAAGAGCAGTATGGTTGTGATTATTAGAATAAATCGAAGCATAGCTTATTGGCGTTTTGAATTTTAAAGATTTTGGTCGTACTGGTTAATGGATTTGTATATATTTGGGGTATTCATTTACCTCATTGTATGTAACTGGTAAAGATTTACAAATATACGACTGCTCGAGAAATAGGGAGTGGTTGTATTGTTAATGTTGGGGTACAAATATGCGACCTCTTGCGAGGTCGGCACCTTCATTACAACCCCACAATCGTTTCCTTCAGTTTTTCCAACAGCGCCACATAAATCGCCACCCCTTCTTCTATTTCCGCCACATAAATAAACTCATTCGCCGAATGGCTGCGCGCACTATCGCCAGGGCCCATTTTCAGCGCCGGAAATTTCATTTGTGCTTTATCCGAAGTAGTAGGGGAGCCATAATACGTGCGTCCAAGTGCCAAACCCGCCTGCACCAACGGATGCTCCACCGGAATAATCGACGAGCGCATCACCATGCCTTGTGGTATCAATTCACTTTGGAGATTTTGCTTCATCTCTTCCAGAATTTCCTCCAAGGTGTACATCTCATTCACCCGTACATCAATCAAAAAATCGCAACGATCCGGCACCACATTGTGCTCAGAACCCGAATGTATCGCCGTAACCGACATTTTTACCGGCCCCAGGAATTCAGAAACCAACGGGAATTGCTTGTTGCGAATCCAGTTAATATCATCCATTGCTTTGTACAAAGCGCTTTCGCCTTCTTCGCGGGCAGCATGACCTGCCTTGCCACGCGCCACCGCATCAATCACAATCAGGCCTTTTTCGGCAATCGCCATTTGCATTTGCGTTGGCTCGCCCACAATGCCAAAATCTACCCGACCCAAAATAGGGATCACCATTTCCACGCCTTCTTCACCCGGAATTTCCTCTTCCGCACTGGCGCAATAAATCAGGTTAAACGGCAAATCAGTTTCGTCATAAAAATATAAAAACGTAGCCAACAGCCCCGTCAACGCACCACCCGCATCATTGCTGCCCAAGCCAAATAACTTCCCGTCGATGATTTCAGGTAACAACGGATCGCGGGTATAACCCTTGTTCGGCCGTACGGTATCGTGGTGCGAATTGAGCAAAATGGTCGGCTTGCTTTCGTCATAATGCCGGTTTTTAGCCCAAATATTGTGTAACAGGCGGTTGGTTTCGACGCCCCGTTCTTGCATAAACGCCTCAATAATCAGGGCAGTAGGTAGTTCTTCCTTGCTAAAAGATTGCGTTGCGATCAATTTTTGGAGCAGACCAAGGGCATCTGCGGCAAGGGCTTGTATTCGGTTGTTCATTCCTTTGGTTTTATAAACATAAAGATCCTGCCCATACCGCGAAGCATGCGAAGTGAATCACAGGATTTCGGGGGCAAAGAACGGAAGAAATAAAAATAGCAAATCTGATTACTAAATTAATTTTTTAAAAATCCAGTCTTTCCCACTTATGTTTTTTCAGGCGACTTACACAAATACAGGAGATCGGATCGAAATGGTTCCGACAAACTATCCCAAACACAATGTCAAAATCTAAAAAGATGAATCGTCTCACAGCCTATGTTTGTTTTTTTCTGTTTTGCTCCGCTATTTCGTCTGCGCAGCAAGTCACCCTGGCCACCCCTGCCAGTGAAATCCAAAGGGCTTGCAAAGTGGATCCTGCAGGCGGCTATGTAACTGTTGGTTACAATGCTACAAGTGGAAAGATGCAGTATGTTCGATTTTCCGCTGATAAAATAGTAAGTAACAAAAATGAATATAGTGTTTCAGGAAGAACCTTCCGGCCTTCAGATATTCAGCCCGCAATTGCTGCTCCCGGATTATCGGCGGGTTTTTGGATCACCGGAAATGCGAATACGACGGCAACTAAAAAAATGTTTGTCCAGCGCATTGCCAGCAATGGCACCACACTATGGAGTAAAGAGGCAAATACCACCTTGGAGCGTGGGGCCAGGGCGGTGGTGCCTTTCGGCAACAGGGTGATTGCAGTGGGCATGAAAAGCGATGGGGTGCCTATGTTGACTTGTTTTTCTGCCGATGGCTCGGTTTTTTGGGGCCCTTTCACGTATCAACATCCTACGTTTACCTTAAATGCTGAATCCGCTACCTTGGTTGACAATAATGTGATTGTGACCGGGTCCAGCCAACGCGTTGGAGAGGCGGGCAAGGCCATGACTTTTGCCATTAATGCCTTAACGGGCACCGCTGTTTGGTTTGCGAATTATGGTGTAAACACAACCGCCCAAAACACCGGTTTGGATATCGCAACCCAACTGGTCGGTGGCATCAGACATGTGGCCGTGATCGGTTCTTCTTATGGCGGAGTGAACCGCGATATTTATTTTATGCGCATCAACCCTTCCAATGGAGCATTATTGGCCGGAAAATTGATCAGTGAAACAACTTCAAGCACCGAAGAAGGCCGCTCTATTTGCGCATCGAACGGTAAATGGGCCATAACAGGTCGTCGCATGACCGATCGGGTCTTTTTTATGGAATTATCGAGTGCTGGCGTCCCTGTAGCAACTTCAGCGCGGACCTACCCTTTGGCAAAATCAAGTAGCATTGTTACGGAGTCGATCGACCGGGATGCATCCGGCAATTATTTTATTGCAGCGCATGCAGGCAGTTTTGACTACCATGATATTTGGGTAACCCCGAATGGACAATCGCCTTGTTCGGCGAGTGCCGCGTTCTCAATGACAAACAGCACGGTAACAGCATCTTACACAGACACGAATCTTAGTCGGGCCAACGGTAACAGCTGGAGCAGCCTCGGAATCGGCATGATTGATTTCAGCCTGACCACTACCTATCATCATAGTCTGAACGTCAGCCCAACGATTAGCCAGCCAGTCATTTGCCCTTGCGACCCCGGGCCATCCGACCTCTGCATCAACCCCTCAAGCGGTACAGCACCTTATGCCTTTCAATGGTCTAATGGCGCGATTCAAAACTGCATCAGTGTAAACCCCGCTGCAACAACGATTTATTCCTGTGTTACCACAGACGCAACGGGGTGTACCAGCAATCTTCAGTTGCTTGTAAAAGTGCTCAATTCGACCACAATACCAGAGGGCATTGCGGCTTCTTTGATCACCAGTACCAGCGCACAGGTAACCATGACGACGGCAACCTGCTATACTGATTACAAGGTTGTGTATCGTCCTTTAACTCCAGGTGCAATGTCGGCGGTGATTTATTCCCCCGCTTTACCTGTTAACTTAACCGGCTTAACCTGCAACACTTTTTATGAGGTTTATATCAGTGCCGGTATGTGTGGTATTTATACACAACAAACAGGACTCATATTCAAAACGGCAGCCTGTTTTGGTGAAGCAGGCGAAGATCGTTCTGCCGATTCAGATGCATTCACAAGTACAGATGGGACCATGGCAGCCTATCCAAATCCTACCACCGGGTACCTCCATTTGGATTGGGAAACCATGGGGCGTTTAAAGGAAATTCAAGTGGTTTCCACCGAGGGCAAACTAATATCCCAACTTTATCCAACAACCGAAAGCGCCATGGACCTCGATTTGAGCGCGATTCCTGGAGGGCTTTATGTGATCAAGGGCATTTCGGAAACGGGAAAGTTCGTATCCATCCGAATTGTGAAGGAGTAACGTTAAATAAACATTTAGCCTGAAAAAGCTGCTACTCATCAAATGGGTAGCGGCTTTTTTAAATAAAAATTAGGTACTAAATACAAAAGAAAGGTCCCCAATATTCCCGAATGGCTATCTTCGCCTATTCTATTGGCCATTTTACTCCCCACCGCAACAAGTCTATTGGCCATTTTTACGGAAAAACAAACTGAAAACGTATTGAATGAATTTTTTCAAGGCAGGAAAGAATGTTTTCGCAGACGAAGAGTTCTTCCTGCAAGCAATTCATAGCGGGGATTCGAGGGCGATTGTTTATTTACAGGACAAGGCTACCGGGTTTACCAAAAGTTTATTGCAACAAAAGCAATTGCCACAACATCTCCTCGGCGAGGTGCTGAATGAAGGTTCGATTATTTTTATAAAAAAGATCCGAACGCCTGGTTTTGCGCTGCATTCAGCGAAAGTTTCTACCTATTTTCTGGAAATAATAAAAAACGTGGTTTCCAATAAAACCCGGGGCCGGCAATATGCGGCACAGGAAACGCTGGAAAACGTGGTTGAATTATCCGATCATTCCGTCTTGGAATATTATTCCCGAAAGGAAAACATGGAATTGGTCGCAAAACTTTTGAGTCAAATCGGACTTCCTTGCTCAAACATCATCACCCTGAAATACCTGGACGGGTACTCTGACGAGGAAGTTGTACAAGGAAAACTTTCGCCATACACCTCGGTCGAATCATTGCGTGTCAAACGGAGTGATTGTATGAAAAAGATCAAAGAACAGGCGCTGCATTGGAAAACGGATCAATTGTAAAAATAAACCCGATTTCCGTTAAGGTTTTTTAATGCTACCTACACTACTGCATACAGGCAATGGAAAATTACTCAGATGATATAGAAGCATACCTGGACAAACGAATGTCCGATGCCGATCGTAAAGATTTCGAAGCGAAATTGCAAACCGATGCCCGGCTCCAACAGGAATTGGAAGCATTCCGAAATTTGCGTACAGACTTGGCGTATCTCCACGCGACCAGGGATGTTGCTGCGGCTGCGGAATGGCGTAAGGTGCAGCAGTGGCAACGAAAGCGCAGACTTTGGGTGGCAACGGGCTTGCTGGCTTTATTGCTGACGATCGGCTTCTTTTGGTGGGCGTATTTTTGGCAAAAAAGCACCGCTGTCGAGCAAAGTCAGCAAGTGCCACCCAATATTTTGCCCGGAAATGAAGCACCGCCGCTAAATCCGGTGCCTCCAACAAACGAACTTCCGCCTCCCGCTGCCAAACCATCGGAAAAAAGTCAGCCCATCGCAGGTAACCTGAAAAACATGGAAAATGCGGGTGCTGACATATACCGGGATTTGCCGAAAGAGCCCGTGGCACCGCAATACCGAACGTTTTTCGAAGGCCAGATGAAGACTTTCAAACCTGTGGTCGCGCGCAAAGCCCCCTGGTCGCGCATTGTTACGGCTTTAGAAAAAGGGCAACCGGACCAGGCGTATGCATTGCTGAAAAAAATGCCGCCCGAAAATGACACAACCATCTACCTGCAAGCCGCATCCGCGCTCCTGTTACAACGGCCTGCTGCTGCTGAATCGCTGCTTTATCCATTAATTACCAATAAAAAATGGGAAACAGAAGGGCGTTACCTGCTGATATGGGCCTATTTGTTGCAAGGAAATGAAGCGCTGGCAAGTGCCGCTTTAAAACTATTGCCCGATGATTACAGGGATAAAAAATCATTAATCACTTTTCTGGAAAGATAAAACGGGGGAGTAAGATTGCTAAAAAACATGAAAAAACACGGCGTCCTGTTCCTTGCTTGTTGCCTTTTTGCGCGTATTGCTTCCGGGCAATCGAATCCGGTTGATTCCAACTTTGAGCGCCTCAAAGTAATGATTGATGCGCATGAATTTGCTTCCGCTTTTTCGACTGCAGTTCAAATCAGGGATGAAGCAAAGCGTACAAATAATCCGGTCAGTTTGGAGCTTGCAAAGGCTGAGATGGGGGTAGGATTCGTATTAGTGCGGATGGGAAAAGAAATTCCTGCAGATTCTGTGTTGACCCTTGCGGCCAACATGTGCAAAAACTCGGAAAAAGAAGCGGGCCTTGAATTAGCGGCAATATTGAATATCCATGCGGAATTATACTATCAACAAACCAAATACGACGAAGCACTTGAACTGCTGAAGCAAGTAGAAGCCATTCGATTAAAAAAATTAGGCGAAAACCATATTTTAACACTGGGCATACGCAACAATGTGGCGAACCTGCTGATGAATTTGGGGCAATTGGAGGAAGCCGAAAATATCTTTAAGCACTGTATTGCGATTAGTAAACAAAATGGGCTCACTGACCACGAACTTTACCCCGTTTTTCTGGGAGGAATGGCCCGCGCGCTTCACTATGAAGGCCGATACTCCTTATCGATCGCATTTAAGCATCAGGAAGTGGAATGGCAGAAACAAAAACAGGGTGATCGGCACCCATTATATATAGAAGCAATTGGAGGCCTGATTGAGACACTCAACGATGCGGGTAACATTGAAATGGTCGATTCTTTACTACAATTGGAAATAGCGTACTGGAAAACGATGGGCGATTCACTCCAACTCGGTGAATCTTACCAGCGACTTGGGATTATACAATCAGGCTTAGGTTTATTCGAAATAGCAGCGGAAAATCTGTTTATGGCAAAAAACCTGATCTTCCAGGCCACCGAAAATGCTATAAAACGCGTACTGGTGCTGAATGCAATAGCAGACCATTATGGGAGAATAGCGCAATACAAAACGGCGGACGAATACTATTCAGCGGCGTTATTGTATTTAAATAATAAAGAAGATCGTTTGCTTTATCCATTTGTACTCCTCGGCAAATCGGAAATGCTCCTGGAACAACATCGCAACCAAGAGGCCGGTAAATTATTGAAAACCATTGAGAAAATTAGTCAAAAAGACGAACTTCAACCGGTAGATAAGCGGACTTTTCTGAGGTTAAAAGCCAAGTTGGCCATGCATCTCAACAATTGGAAAGAATCGGCGCAATGGTACAAAGAAGCAATCATGCTTGAAAAAAGTACTTTTTATAATAAGGACATAATTGCCCAACTCCTAAAGGCGGAGGCAGCCATGTTTGCTTATTTTGGGAAAAATAAAGAAGCAATTGCCGCCATAAAAGAAGTGCTGGAAATTCGGAAATCTACCGTCTTTGGCTTGGTTGCGGTACTTTCTGATCATCAAAGACAGCAAATATCATCCGACTTGGAGTCAGATTTTTCGCTTTTCGCTAATTTATTGGCAAAAACACCTGCAGACAGTGCCAATAATGCCGAAATCATCAACCTCCAACTATTTTACAAAAACCTCCTGGAGTATGCCAGCAAAAAGACGCAGTCGGTTGTGTTGAATTCAGGGGATACAACACTGTTAGCCGCCTATGCAAAATGGCTGGATTTGCGGGAACAAATCAACTATGCCTACCAATTGCCGGAAGCCGATGTTGAAATGCTGCAAATTGATGTAAAACAGTTGGAGCAAACGGCACAAGCATTTGAAAAAACATTTGCACACAGCGGGATATTCAATTTGGAGCAAGAGAAAAATATTGAATGGACCGCTGTTCGGGACGCCCTCGGACCCAAGGAGGCCGCTGTCAATATCGTGCGATTTCAACTATTGGAAAACGACGTATTTCGGGATACCAGCCGATACCTTGTATCTATTATTCGAGCGGGCATGATGCAACCCGAAATCTTATTTCTGGAGCAGGGCAACGAACTCGAATCCTTTATTATCGGGCAATATCAAAGCGAAATATCCCGAAAAAAAGACTTGTCACCAGAAATTTACAACAAAATATGGGCGCCAATTGCCCCACACCTCGAAGGGATATCCACAGTTTACTTCTCACCGGATGGCATTTTCCACAAAATAAATCTCAACACCCTCCGTAAACCCGATGGTACCTATCTGTTGGAAGGAATTTCGGTCATGCTGGTCACGAATATTCGACATATCCTTGAACCGAATTTGACAGCATCCGGGATGGAACCGGGCGTTGCAGCCATGTTTGGCAATCCTGCATTTAAGCGCAATGTTCCTGCCCAACCAATACCGACTACAGCACAAAATTATCGGGAAATGTTGATGGATTTGAAAGGCAATTTCGAACTCACCCCTTTGCCAGGAAGCGAGCGGGAAGTCCGGGATATCGCCCAAAAACTGGATGGAAAAAAGTGGGCAACCGCTGTATTCACCGGCACCGAGGCAACCGAAGATAACCTTAAAAAAGTGAAAAGCCCCAAGGTGCTGCACCTCGCTACCCACGGCTATATTTTAAATACAGAAAAACAAACCAACTTTAAAGGCTTTAAGCGGGCGCAAACCGATAAAAACCCTGCAATACGATCGATGCTGTGCTTCACCGGCGCAGAAGATGCCATCGAAGGTAAATATATCCCAGGGCAGAGCGATGGCATCCTGACCGCTTATGAAGCGTCTGTGCTCCAACTGGAAGGAACCGAATTGGTCGTGCTTTCAGCCTGCAATACCGGACTTGGAAAAATTCAGCATGGAGAAGGGGTGTACGGTCTGCAACGCGCATTTCGGATTGCGGGTGCAAAATCACTCATCATGTCATTATGGGAAGTAGAGGATGCCGCTACGGCTTTACTAATGACGACCTTCTATGAAAACTGGACCTCGGGTATGTCTAAATCGGATGCCTTCTGTAAAGCACAATTGGTCTTAAAAGCCAAATACCCACAGCCGTTTTATTGGGGAAGTTTTGTACTGGTGAATGGGTGAGCCCCAATATTGAAAAAAATCCTGGTTTAGAACCTACTTTTTGTTAAAAGCAGGCAAAATGTACTTTGAATTGAGTTCGTTGCTCGACGATTGCATGTTGTAATGCCCGGCGGTAATTACCGTTACTAAATTCAGTTCCTTAAAAATGTATATTTTTTGTCCACCATTCCCTTGGGCTAATTTACCATAATAGCGCACGCCGTCAGCGTCCAGATACTTTGTCCACCATAAATAACCATAGTCAAGTCCTGCCACCACCGAATGTTTGGCTAAAGATTGTACTACCCAATCTTTTGGAATTACCTGCTTTCCATTCCATAAACCGTCGTTGAGGTATAACAAACCAAATTTTGCCATATCCCTTGACCTTAAATTTAGTTGACAAAATGTTTCTCCACTGGATGGGTCTGGTTTGAAATGCCATGCAAAGTTTTTTATGCCCAAATCTTTAAAAAGTGTTTGTTGGGCAAACGCAGGTAAAGACATTTGTGTAGCCTTTTCAATGATCCTGCCTAAAATAATTGGATTGCTGGAACAATATTGACCTATTCCACCTGCGCGATCATTCATCGGCAAGTCAAGGGAATATTGGATCCAGTCCTTTTCATAGGCCATAATGGATTCATTTCCCACTGCTTTTGAATTATAAACATCACAATCAAGACCACTTTGATTGGTCAACAAGTTTTCAAGAGTGATCTGTTTTTTTTCTTCGGTATTGTGCTGAAAGGTGTATTCCGGAAAATAAGAAAGCACCTTTTCATCTTTGCTTTTTATATAGCCCTTGTCAATCGCAATGCCCGTGAGGGCCGAAACAAAGCTTTTTGTGGCTGAACGCAGCTCATGTAGTTTGTATTTATCGTGTTCGTAGAAATATTCTTCAAACACTAATTTTCCATCTTTAATGATCAAAACGCTATGCACATTTGGGTAGGTTCCATCTATTATTTTTTGCACCATTTCTTGGAGCAGTTTTTTATCTAATCCGGTATTGTCCAAGTTGCCCGTTTCTAAACCGTCGTGGTCATTTTTAGGTGGGTGGTAAGCATATTGATAATTTTTAGGATCATGAAGCCTTGGGTACCACATTTGTTTTGACAATTTCAACTTGGTAGTCAATAAATTAAAACGATCTTTTCCAACAGAAAAACCTGCAATCACATTTTGTTTGTTCCTAAAAAACTGTACCTTCTCTTTGGCCATATTTAAGAACAAATCCTTTTCAACAGGAGTAAGGTAATATTTACTTTCGTTGATAATTGCATAGAGTATGGTGTCTTTGGGGGACGCTGCAATTTTAAGGGTTGTATTGTTTAAGTATTCGTAAAGTCCTTGATATTCCGTCAATTGCTTGTAAGTAATATTGTATTTCTGTTGCGCATAAACTAAAAAAGTTGATAGCGTTAAAATAGTCAGTAAGTATGTTTTTTTCATTTTTTGAAGGATTAGGTTGTTCTATGAGCATAACGCCCTAGGTGTAAATATATGCGCTTTTCAAATGCTCCAAGCAAATATTAACACCCCGCCAACTAGTTCTTTACGAACCACTGAACCTTATAACTTGTTTCGTTTGTCTTAAGAACATACATTCCGTTCTTTAGGTCTTTTATGTCAATGCGCGTCTCCCCTTGATCAATGCGAATATTCTTAACCTTTCGACCATCCATGGCAAAAATTTCAATCAGGCAGCCATTTGAAGAGGAGGAAATTGGAATATTGATAAATTCTGAGCACGGATTAGGGGATATTGGCTTAACTTCCGTCTCTAATTCGTCAATTCCAACGCCCAGTGTACAATTATTAATATTTCCATAATTTTCAATAGCATTAAAAATCTCTTGTTCAACGGTATAAAAAATGGAACTATTATTGTCTTGATAGCCAATACCAACGCCATTCGTTATAAATACAAAACCGACCTTTCGTAAGGTGTCAAAATAGGCATCGCTCACCAATCCGTATGCTTCTCCTGTATGACCAAACATTGAAGTACTGCCCGGTAGCGCAATATCATTTCCCGGAGTTGAGGTAATGCGGTGAATGCCTAATCCCCAACTTCTAAAAAGACCATAATAATTATTGCCGTTATTGCCATTGTATGTCCATTCGTTGTCGAACAT
Source organism: uncultured Bacteroidota bacterium (assembly GCA_903905445.1). Taxonomy (GTDB): domain Bacteria; phylum Bacteroidota; class Bacteroidia; order Chitinophagales; family Saprospiraceae; genus M3007. The sequence continues at coordinate 8,223 of CAIVGO010000557.1, read as the reverse complement.
AGCGTTGCAACTTGCTTGCGTAAGTAGTGTTGTATTATTAAATGAACCTTTGTTCATCAGCACAAGAAACACTTTAGCCAGGTCTTTAGCAGCGCATCTAAAACCTCCTTGTGGACCAAAACGACCGCCATTTGTACCTGGAATATATCCTGCGAGATTATTATAAACGGGTTGAACACCGAGGTAGTTATCAACTTGTGGGGTCCAAACGCCACTTGTTTTCCTATACAGCACTGCTACCTCATTTATGTTCATTAAATCATTTACATTGAATGATGCATCAATCCCCAAAGGAATACTTATGTTCTGTTTACAATAAATATCGAATCTTACATTGGAAACCTTTTCTACAATTGTGCCGAGAATAACATAGTTGATATTTGAATAATTGAAATAAGTTCCGGGCTTAATGTTGTTGAATTGTCCAGATGTATAATATGCTCCACCAAGAGTCAAAATTTCGCTCAAATTAGGTATTGGATTGTTATTTACGGCTGCTTCAATGAAATTGCTATACGTCGAACCATCAATAATGCTTGAAGTATGCGATAGCAGCATTCGTGTTGTAATTGCAGTGGAAGGATAATTTGGGTTTCGCACATTATAACCCAAGATTGTACTGATATCGGTATCTAGACCCAAAAGATTTTGATCTACAAGTTGCATGATTGCTATAGCGGTAATGGTCTTGGAAACACTTGCAAGTCGGTATTTGGTATCCTCCGTTATGTTTATATTTCTCGCGAAGTCGGATTTTCCAATGACTAGGTTCTCAATAATTCCATTTTCACAAAAAACAACCAATGAAGCGCCCATCATATCATTGTTCGCTGAAATCGTATTAAGTTGATTGTTTAGGTTTTGCGCAAAATTATTCAGGCTAAACGTTAAAAAGCTTAGAATCAAAAATGTTTCAAATTTTCGCATGTTTCGTTTTATTTACTTTGTTTGTAAACGACTTCAACTTGGAATCGAAGCCTAAATACAAACAAAAGTATACAATAGTCGCTAAATGCCAAACAGTATTCTGCTTTTCCCGATATTAGCTTCGGTTTTTCTTTTTCAGTTTTCTTGCCAGTTTTATGGAATGTTTTAAAGAGTTTATATTACGCCAGTCGTGATGTGAAACGATTATAAACTTTGGGTGCGGATATTTCTTCTGGACCTTTTTAAGGGTCGTTTCGTATTCAAAAACATTGCCATCTCCCAAGTAGCCTAAATTTTCAGCAGCAGCACCTTTTATCAAACAACCACCATACAGTATTTTTTCTTTATCAACCCAAATGACAATATTATCAGCCGTATGTCCTTGGCCTGGATAATAAGTTTCAAAAGCATATTGCCCAACGTTGAAAACAGTATCTTTTTCAATGACGAATTCTGCTCTTTTTTGGTCATTCCTTTTACTTAATTCATCCGTCAGTAGCGTTGTGTACGTTTTAATACCCAATTTTTTATAATATTCAAGTCCTGCGGTTCTGTCAGGGTGCCAATGTGTCGCAATACACATCGTCACATTTTTGTTGTGGTTTAATTTTATGCTGTCCAACAAGGGTTGAAATTGTGTAGTATCCCAAGGCGTATCAAATAAAACTACGCCCTTGTTGGAGACAAGATACATTCCGTTTGCCGGTATTTTATTGCCTTCGTACGTGTTGTAAGTGGTGTAAATATAAAAGTCGCCTGTTAAATGGGATAGTTTAAGTTTAGGTGCTTCTGTCTGTCCAAATATATTGGTCAGGGAGAAAAGGATAGTGATGGTTAAAATGATTGTTTTCATGCTATAATATGTCAGCCCGGTTGAATTTTCTCTGCATGTTTTAAAGTTTTTGTTCGTACTGTTTAATCATGAGTTTCATTTTTTGAGTTTTCTGAATTTGTTTTTAGTTCCAAAAAAAGTCTTTGATTAGATAGCCACTTTTTTAGTTGCCCCTCAGTGGGCAGGTACAATTGGTATTGTGAAGCAAAAAGCTGTTCGCTGCCATTGAGTACCGAAAATTGGACTACTGTTTCATCTTTCTCTGAACAAAGTATGATGCCAAGTGTCGGGTTATCGCCAATCGGCTTTTTTTGGTCTTCGTATAAGCGTACATACATATCCATTTGCCCAACATCTTGTGGCGTAAGCGTTCCTATTTTAAGGTCAACTAAAACAAAACATTTAAGTAAATAGTTATAGAAAACTAAATCAATTTTGTAGTGCTTTCCTGCTTCTGTCGTTATACGTTGTTGCCTTGCAACAAATGAAAATCCTTTGCCTAATTCAAGTATGAAATCTTGTAAGTTATTCAATATCGCATCTTCTAAATCTTTTTCAAGATAGTTCCGTGTTTCAATATTTAGAAATTCAAGAACAAAGGGCTCTTTGAGGAAATCTGATGGCTTTAACGTATCGTTTTGTTGTGCCGCCTCCAATTGAAGCAAACTTTTATCTTGACTAGATAAAAGCCTTTGATAATAGGCCGTCGAGATTTGACGGTCTAACTGCCGAGAACTCCACCCATTGGCTATACTTTCTGTTAGGTAAAAAAAACGGGCTTCGCTGTCATTTACTCTTAAAAGTAAACGATAATGCGTCCAGCTCAATTCGGGCCGCACTGCGTCCCGAATTGGAAAGGTTAGGTAAAATTGTCGCATTTTCCGCAATTCTCGTGCGTCAAACCCTTTTCCAAACTCCTGTGTCAATTGTATGGACAAGTTTGTTATCAAAAAATCACCATAAGTTGCACGTTCTTGTCCGTTTTGTTCTTCTTCTACGATACGTCTGCCAATTTCCCAATGCGTAATAACCATTGCCCAATTCACCGACTTTACGATACTTTCACGGGCCGTTTCGATGAGCGTCTTTATTTCTGTGTACAAATTTTCCGATATTTTCATATTGCGCTGGTTTTACAACTAATACAAATATTTTTGCAACAATCCCTTTTGTACCTCAAAAGTACACTTCCTGGCCGTTTTTTCAAAAGATGATGAAGGAGGGCTATGCTCCAAAGCCGATGGATATTACCATGCATCACACTATTGTTTACTGCTTCCAAATTTTTACAAGTCTCAGATTTAAACTGTCCATAAAATTTTGATTGAAAGCCTCGGCCGCCATTTTTCCCGAATTAATATCCACTAAGAATGGAATGGTAGCGTCCTTTTCATCAAATACTTTATCCCCATTATGATCTTTCTTCCCTTGTATAATGACTTTGGTCGTACCTCAAAAACGCAAAGATCGCACTTGTCACTTGCTCAGGTTGTTCTTCTTGTGGAAAATGTCCACTTGTTTCCAACTGTATGGTGCTTGAATGGATAAAAGCACGTTGAAATTTTTCAAGGTTATGTGGCTTGATAACAGCGTCCTTCATTCCCCAAATAAACAAGGTTGGCTTGTTTGAAATTGCTTGCCGTTTGTTCCAAAGTTGTTCAAACCAATCTTGGTCATTCAGCAATGACTTTGCAAATGCCAATGCTCCATTTCTTTGGGTTTTGTCCGCAAATGGTTTGGTATATTGTTTTAATAAGTTTTTAGGAAGTTTATGGTCGCCAAATGATTGTGGTAAAATAAATTTTGGGGAGAAGTTCAAATATCGATAAAGAAAAGGCAATAATGGACTTTTTAATATCTTTTTTAGTTTTAAATAGTCCGGATCTTGTTCACTACTCCAAAGCCACGAATTAAGGATGATCAGGTTTTTAATTTTTTCAGGATGTTGAATCGCAAAATTCAATCCGATAGGCCCGCCAAAATCGTGCACTACAAGTGTAATGTTGTCCAACTGTTTTTCAAGCACAAATTTTTCAAGCGTATTGCTGTGATTTTGTGGGGTGTAATCATAGTGTTCAGGTTTGTCTGAAAGTCCGAAACCAAGGTGGTCAAGGGCAACACATCTGTAATGCGCTTTCAGCACTTTTATTACGTTGCGAAAATCAAAACTCCAGGAAGGTGTTCCATGTATAAACAAAATGGGCGCGCCTTTCCCTTCATCAATGTAATGCAACTTGTGACCGTTGATGTCAAAATAGTTTGAGGTAAACGGATACTCCGATTGGTCAAGCCAATGATTTGTCATAGTTAAACGGATGATTGTGAAAAACTAGGACAAAGTTCGGGAGGGGGTGGAACACAAAAGTTGGTCTATACCAACATCAGAACTTAACGCTATTAAAAAGCTTGCTGAAATTTGTAGGGTCAATGCCCAAATAAGATGCAATGTATTTGTGCGGCACGAGTTGAAGAAGGTGCACACTTCTTTGACAAAATATTTTGTACCGTTCTTCAATGGTCATACTGTGTAATTCAATATGTCGGTTAATAATTCCTGCCAAAACGGCTTCCGTCATGCGTCTGAAAAGGCGTTCAATTTGTTGTGATTGATCAAACAATTTTTGCAATTCATCAAAAGTGATGTAGTCTAATTCGCTGTCGGTCAGGCAGGTTAAAAAGTATTTTGAAGGCGTTTGAAATGAAAATGATTCCGGAATTGCACACAAATTAGGTGGGTAGGTAAACGCAATTACGTGGGTTTTGTCTGCTGCGTCAAAGAAAGACATTTGCACGCCCTTTTTTACAAAATAAAGTGCTCGTTGTGTTTGCCCGGCCATGGTGATGAATTCGCCCTTTTTAAACGTTTTTGTTTTTAGGTTTTGGGTCAGCAAATCATAATCAGCCGTGCCGATATCGTGAAATTGTTTAAAGTATTCGTGTTGTTCCATAAAATTACAGATACCGGTTTATCTTGTCAGCCTATTGTTTTCAATATACGCATTCCTTCGTCCCAATGGGTGTGCCCTGAAGCGACGTTGATATGCCCTGCATTGCCAAGATTTATAAATGCACTGCCCCAATGATCTGCAAAGAATTTGGCCCGCTCCAAGGAAACCCAAATGTCGTTTGCACTTGCAACAACGATGGTTTTAAAGTTTATTTTGTCAAGCGGAATGGGGGCAAAACCTGTCGCTGGAAACGTATATTGATCTGCCTCAGGGTCGCTTGGTGCAACCAATAAAGCCCCTTTGATTTGTCTTTTGTATTTTTTAGCCCAATGTGCAATGGTTGAACAACCTAAACTGTGTCCAACCAGTACAACGCTTGAAAGGTCAAAGTCTAATACGTTCTTGTCCAGGGTTGTAACCCATGCTTCGCAGTCTGGTGCGTCCCATTCTTGTTGTTCAACTCTAAAAAAGTGGTCGCCGGAGTTTTGGAAGTAGGTCTGCCAATGCTCTGGTCCTGAATTTCCAAGTCCTGGGATGATTAAGTAATTGGTCATTTTATTGAAGTAGGTTTGTTGTCTGGAGGTTTTTAGGGTGTTGTCAATTTGCGGGGCATAATCATTTTATGATGTACTGAGGGAATTGCTAGTACTAATGCTCAAACGTAACAACAACAGGAACGTGGTCACTATATTTTGCCCAATCATCAAAGTCGCCAATTTCAACAGAACTTACTTTATCCAACAAGTCTTTTGAAGCAAAGCAATAATCAATATGATAAGGTTTGTCTTTGTGCCGGTATAAATAAAGCGTTGGATGCGCTTCTGTTCCTTGTGTTTGGTGATGATGCAAATGATAGGTGCTGAAAATCCCTTTGCCTTCCAATATTTTTACAACATTTGAGTGATTGCCTGCCCTATTTTTTCTGTCCCATATTGTATTGCTGTTAAAGTCTCCAACCAGAATTGTTCTTGTGTCAGTTAGCAAGTTGTTGTAATGATGCACTGCTTTCCAAACTTGTTCTACATATTGGCCATCTCGGTCTGTTGGATTGTTGGCCCAAATTGCAAATAGATTAAAGTCGAATTGTCCGTCAGTCACCGCAATTGGAATAATCATTTGTAAGTCTTGGTTGTGATTGTCAAGTACTGTAAACCGAAAATTACTATATGAAAATATTGCAAGTCCTTTATTTTGATTTTTACCAAACCATAAAAGGTCTGTTGGTTTAGGTGTGTCAATTGGGAATAATAACTTGTCGGGATGTTCGCACTCTGGAATAATTAAAATATCTGGCTTGTAGGGCAGAATAAAGTCAGCCTTTTTCCTAAAAGCCATATTGCAGTTCCAGGTAATTATTCTCATTTATTGGAATGTTGTTTTAGGGTGTTGCAAAAGACGTAAATATACGAACGCACTTTGTGGGCAACAACACATATATATGCGAACAGGAAAGCTTTTCCAATTTTCCAGACATTGTCTGGGAAATTGGGTGTTTGATGAAAACTGCCCTCGCTCGCGCCAGGTTCTACCTGGCGTGCCCATCCCCCGGGTTCCACCCGGCAGCACTTCCCATGCCAAGTTCCACACGGGGGACCCCTACCCTCCGCTCGCGCCAGGTTCTACCTGGCGTGTCCATCCCCCAAGTTCTACCCGGGGCAACCCCTAAAACTGAACCTCCACCGTCAAATACCCCGCCCGACCATCCGAAGGTATAATCCCAGGCCCCGGATAAGCCTCCGCCCTCCGCGTAAAATACCGCCGGTCCAAAACATTGTTACAACTCAATTCCAAACTCAAAAACCGCCAGCGGTAACTGCACGACACATCCGCCACCGCATAAGCCGGAATAATCCCATTCACCCCCGATGCCGTGCGCCGCGCATTGGTCGCATCCGTAAATTGCTCGGAGGTGTACGCCCAATTCGCGCTCGCCCGAAATGGCCCCCGCGCAAAACTCAAACCCACCCGCAACGTAATCGGCGCCACAAATTCCACCCGACGATTGCGGATACTAGGTTCATCCGTATTGATATACCGCGCATCAATAAAAGCCGTGTTGACAAACAACGCCAAACGCGTAACCGTGTCTTTGGGTGCAATAAAATGCCAAAAATTAGCCTCGGTAAAGGCCTCTACGCCCATATTCCGCGCATCCGATATATTGGTCCGCAAGCGATAATCATTGTACAAAGGCGGCTGATCGGCCCGCAACAACAAGCCAATGCGGTCGCGGTAAGCCAAATAAAACGCCGTCACATCGGCATAAAACCACTTACTTGCCCGGGTACGTATGCCCAAATCGGCGGTATAACCCCGCTCATCGCCGATGTTCGGATCTACTTTGCCATTCGGATTCTCGATCCGCAAATCGGTAAAATTGATGGCCCGATAATTTTGTGAAAAATTGCCATACACCTCCAACCGCGCATTGGGTTTGTAACTCAAGCCCAGCCCCATCAACACAAAAGCCCGTTTGCGCGCCAGCGACTCGCTATTCCGGGTTTCTGAAATCAAATTGCCCGCAAAATCAAATACCCGCTGCTGATAATACCCCGCCGCATACGTCCGAATCTGCTCGAAGCGAATACCCGGCGTGACCGTAAAACGGGGCGACACCCAAAAAATGTTTTCCGCAAATACCGCATTGTTGTAGTTGGGAAATAAATAATCAGACCGCTCTACATTGTCGGGGTTTAAAAATGCAAAGTTGGCGTCGCTGCCCGCATCGGCCTCGCCCTGGCGCGCAGTCGAGCGCCCCTGGTACACGCGGGTGCCCAACACGAGGGTGTTTTCGCGGTCGCCCCAGGCATAGCGGTGCAAAAGCCGCGTTTCGTTGCCCATATTGTTAAACGTCCCACTAATCAAATCGCGATTTCCCCCAAAATCCACGTTGTTGGCAGGGGAGAGGTTGCCCAAGGCATCCCGCCGGGCCGACAACCCAAAAGTGCGACTGCTGATTTTGGTGCGATCATTCAACACATATTCCAGCCCTACCAAGCCCATGTTCCATTTTACCCGAAACCAGTTGCGCGCCCGGTTCGATTGCCGGGCATCCTGTTCAAACTGGGTATCCGTCAAGCCGCCTGGCTGCTGCGCTAAGTAGCCCATTTTGGTAATTTCTACATCCAGCGTAAGTTTTTGCGTGAGTCGAAAATGGAGGTCTACAAACCCGTTATCCAATCCAAATTCCGAATTTGGCCGCCAGCCAGCACCTTGTTTATGTTGATAATAAGCATAATAGGCCATTTTCCCGTCCCCAACATTGCCGCGAATGCTGTTAAACGTATTGATAAATCCGTACGAACCCACTGTTTGCCGTCCCACATACCGAAACGCCCGATCTCCCCCCGGCTGCCGTGTCACAAAATTGAGCATGCCGCCAAACTGGGTGCCATATTGCAACGAAGCCGCCCCGCGCACCACTTCAATGCGCGAAAGTGCCTCTGTCGGCGGGGTATAGTAACTTTCCGGGTAGCCCAAAGCATCGGCACTCATGTCGTACCCGTTCTGGCGGGT
>CAIVGO010000556.1 GCA_903905445.1 uncultured Bacteroidota bacterium | reverse complement strand
TGTACTCAATGAATCAAGGTCATTTTTCAACACACGGGTTTCATTATTTGAATTAGCACCAGGTGTACCTTTAGCAAGCCAAGGTGTACCTGGAGAAATACGACGCTCACGCTCGTAGCTCACAAAGTAGAACAACTTGTTTTTGATGATTGCACCACCCAAACGTGCGCCGAAAATTTTGTTGTCGAAGCTGGTGATTGGTGGTTTGTTACCGAAATAGTCTTTTTTACCGATAAACAAGTCACCGGTGTCGCGGAAGCTGTAATAAACAGAACCGGAAATTTCATTTGTACCAGAGCGGGTTACCGCGTTGATACCAGAACCCGTGAAACCAGACTGACGTACGTCAAAAGGTGCAACGTTTACTTGTACTTCTTCCAACGCGTCCAAAGAAATCGGCGTTGTACCCGTACGACCACCTGCGTTGGCATCGCTACCCAAACCGAAACCGTTGTTGAACACAGAACCGTCGATGGTAAAGTTGTTCAAACGTGAGTCCTGACCGCCGAAAGAGCGACCATTACCGTTCGGGTTGTACTTGGTGATTTCAGAAATAGAACGGCTACCAATTACAGGCACAGAATTGATCTGCTCTTTTGAGAAGGTAGTAGCGGCACCCGTGCGATCAGAACTGATCAAATCAGAACGGTTTGCAGAAATAACTACCTCACCGATGGTTACACCTGTTTCTGCCAACTGAACGTTTACAGAAGATGCGTTACCCAAGCTGGTGTAGATGTTGTCTCTTGTCTGTGCCTCGTAACCTGTGTAGGTTACAACTACAGCGAATGGACCACCTACACGCACGTTTGGCAACACGTAGCGGCCAGATGCATTGGTAACAGTACCGTAACGGGTACCAGATGGTGTGTGGGTAGCAACAACGGTAGCACCAATCAGGGCTTCACCGTTTTTGTCTTTCACTTCACCACTGATGGTAGAAGAAGTGATCTGAGCGAAAGCGCTCAAACCCGAAAATAAAATTGCGAGAACCATCAAAGTGCGCATGGAAGCACTCAATGTCCGCTTGCATAGTAATGCATGTTTCATACAGAATAGAATTGGATTGTTGAAAAAGCAAAGAAAATTCGGGGCAAAGGTAAAATCGGCATGTTAACTTGCTATTAATTTTTCGCCTTCCTTGAATTCAATACAATCTTGGGCTGCGCTCTGCCCACTTTTTCCCTACTTTTGCACTTTATTCACCAATCCGATCTATTGTTTAAACTTCTTTTAAATTGTGAACATGAAAAAAACGTTGCTTGCTTTCTGTTTTCTGCTTACAGTGCTGTTCCGTTCAGAAGCACAAATTGTGATTACTGAAATCATGTACAACCCGCCAGAATCTGGTGTTGACTCCCTCGAATACATTGAACTTTACAATGTGAGCAGCAACCCAGTGAACCTCGAAGGTTGGTCTATCTTTGGCGTAACTTTTGTTTTTCCTGCCGTAACCCTTGCCCCAGGACAATACATTCTGACCGCTGTGAAACCTACAGCCATTCAATCCGTGCTCGGTAAAACAGCACTCGCATGGAGCGGTGGCGCACTCACCAATGGCGGCGAAACTTTGAAAGTCCTGAATCCAGGCGGTACCGTTATTGACGAAGTGACCTATTCCAACATGGCACCTTGGCCCTTGGAAGCAAATGGAAATGGCTCCTCACTCGTACTTTGCGACCCTACTGCCGACAATAGCAATGTGGCCAACTGGCAGGCAGCAACAACCAGCACCGGTGTTACCATCAATGGCAAAGAAGTAAAAGCCAATCCTTTGGCGGCTTCTGGCTGTACAGGTACGAATACGCTGGTTGCAGTGAATGATAATGTAAACATTCCAAGTGGCACCACCAAAATAATCAATGTATTGGGCAATGACCTGGTTCCGAACCCGGTTACTTCCCTGACCATTCTTGCGGGTGGACCAACCCATGGTACCGCAACCATTGGCGCAAATAACCAAATCACTTACCAGCCAACTGCCGGTTACTGCGGCCCAGATGCATTTCAATACATATTGTGTGATGCAAGCGCATGCGATACCGCAACCGTAAATATCAAGGTGATCTGCTACAAACCCTACACCATCGCCCAAGTTACCGGCGAAAGCGCTACAGGCCAAGCCGACTCAACTGGTGTTTATGCTGAATTGCAAGGCACCGTGTACGGATTTAATATTCGTCCAGGCGTTGCAGGTGGTACCAGCCTGTTGTTTACCATCATCGACGACAATGGCAATGGCATCGCTGTATCGAGCCTGAACGGCGATTTCGGTTACAATGTGGTTGAAAAAGACAAGGTAACCATCCGTGGCGTGATTGGCCAGTTTAACGGTCAAACGGAAATTCAACCTGATACCGTAATCAAGGTTTCTGCAAACAATGCTTTACTTGCGCCGACCGTAGTAACCAAATTGTCGGAAGCAACCGAATCTAAGTTGATCAAATTGAACAACTTACGCCTGGTGAATCCTGCAACCTGGACAACTGGTGTGGGTGGTAGCGGCTTCACATGCCTGGCCGTTTCAAACGACAGCCCGAACGATACCATCACCATTCGTATCGACCGCGATGTAGAAACGTACAATTCCCCTGCACCGCCAGAACCATTCAACCTCACCGGTTTGGGTGGTCAGTTCGATAACTCAGCACCATTTACTACAGGATATCAGGTATTGCCACGCTACAACGCGGACATCAATACCCTGGTGGCGGTAAAAAATGTTGATTTCAGCGCCAACGTAAGCATCGCACCAAATCCGGCTACCGACGTTTTGAACATCCGCACCGACCTGCAAGTTGATCAAATTACGATCATGAGCATAGAAGGACGTGTGGTTACTACGTTGAACAACCCAAGCCAATTCGAACAAATAAACACCAGCAAATTCCCTTCTGGCACTTATTTTGTACGGATTGAACAGCATGGCGCAGCCTGGACGACCCGATTCATAAAAATCTAAGGAAATTTTAGAGACACGTGAAGGATGAATAGGCTGGCAAATGCAACTTGTTTGTTTTGCAAGTCTATTCATTCTTCCTTGTTTTCTTATCCTTATGACAAACCGATTTTTTGCTTTATACGTGGTTTTAAACAGCCTTTTGCTGGTTTCTACTGCGCTCCCTGCACAAACACCTAAAAAACGCCTGTATTTGCCCACCGAACTTAAAGAAGTATCGGGCATGGTGCACCTCCCCAATGGCGACGTTTGGCTGCTGAATGACAGCAATAACCCGTCCGATTTATTCAGGTTCGATCCAATAAAGGGCCTTGTGCTCGAAAAAAGAACCCTCCCTGTTCCTAACCGCGACTGGGAAGACCTCGCGGCTGATTCAAATGGCAATTTATACATCGGCGATTTTGGGAATAACAAAAACAAGCGCAAAGACTTATGTATATTTAAATACAACCTCCAATCCAAACAACTAGACAGTATTCGTTTTACCTATCCCGACCAGCAGGCTTTCCCGCCTGCACAGCCTCAAAACTGGAACTACAATTGCGAAGCCCTGGTCTTTTTGAACGATAGCCTCCACTTTTTTTCAAAAAACACTTTCCAGGGTAACTTTGTCTCCAAGCATTACGTCCTGCCCGCGCAACCTGGCACCTACGTAGCACAACTCCGCGATAGCATGGTATTTAAAAACCGGGTGGTGACCGGCGCCGGATTGAGTGCAGATGGCAAAACGTTGGCCTTGACCAGTTACATCATCGGGAAAAAATGGGGATTTATACCGTTTACCAAATGTTCGGTATTCTATTTTACCAATTTTAAAGGAAGTAATTTTTTCAGCGGAAAAAGACAAGAAAAACGATTGCCAAAGTTGCTTATAGCCCGGCAATACGAATCCATCACACCCTGGAACGAATCATTTTGGCTGGTTGCAAATGAAGGCCGGAAGCCGCAACTACAAGCCATACGCCGCATTAAAAAATAGAATCTACCGGTATTCACCATACTTTTTTTGTACTAAAATTCAAGTGCCACAAAATTCGTTCTGGCAAAACCCGGTTCCACAGAATTTTAATACATTAACTTAACTTTCAATGAATTGTAATTTATAGTTTCTATAAATACAAGGCAAATAAAAAATTAAATTAGGGCGATTCGGCCAATTCAAAAGACATTCGCCCCTACACGCAGATGCAGCATCTTATTGGTTTTGTGTATCTTTAGAGCTAACAAATAATTATTTATCTGTCAAGGATAAATTTGGTTGGCTTCCTAAACAAAAACACATGCAACTACCTTACAAAATATTAATCCTTTTTTGCCTGTTTGTTTTAATCAAAATACCTGCTTCTGCTCAATGTAGTGGTGCCACCTGTACAGATCCGGTCCCTTCTGTGGATGCAACCCAGGCTTGTATTTTACCGTCTCCGTCCTCCCTGGATTGCTATTACGGTAGCACCACACCAGACGCACCTATTTCTTTTCCACCTTCCTGGTGTACTACCATTCACAATAACCATTGGTTTGCGTTTACGGCCGATGCAACAAGTGCTTCTTTCGAAATTTCCTGTTATGGTTGCGCATCCGGAAATGGTATACAGGCGGGGATACTTTCGACGGCCGACTGTGCTACTTTCCAGTTTGTTTCACCTTGCCTGGGTAATTTACCTACCCAAACCACACAAACCCTCACCACCAATACCCCTTTAACCCCTGGTGAGGTGTATTACATCTGCATTGACGGTAGTGGCGGCGCACTTTGCGATTATTCCATCAATGGGTCGGTGCCAACGGTAACAGGCACTACAAATGGCCTGTGCCTGCCCTCTAGCCCTACCGGCACTTATAATACAGCCGCTGTTTCAGTTTGGACGATCAATCCACCCACCGCAGGTACCATCAATGGCAACCCGACCAGCAATACCATCACGGTAACCTGGTTGGAACCCGGCCCGGCCGAAGTGTGCGCACGAAATGCGAACTGCCCCGATGCCCCCGAGTTTTGTTTACCCGTAAATATTGGAGAAGACATCATAACGGTCGAAGAAGTGGATCTTTGCCAGGGCAAAACAGTCCAATGTGCTGGAAAAACCTTTACTTCAGGTGGTACTTTTCCGGTTATCCTCAACTCTTTCTTGAACTGCGATAGTACCATCAATTGTGTGGTGCACGTAATTCCAAAGGTGTTTACCAACGAAACCCACTATTACTGTCAAAATCAAAGTGTTACCTGCGCCGGACAGGAATTTGCCAACCCTGGTATGTTTCCGGTTACCCTCACCGGCGACAATGGTTGTGACAGTGTCGTAAACTGTAAAATTATTCTGATTCCTACCACCATTTCACCGTTTACCTTGGTGAATGTGTGCGGCCCTGCGAGCTATACCCTATGCTCCGATACCTACACCAGTTCTGGTCTGTACACAGAAGTGTGCACCAGCTCGAAAGGTTGCGACAGTATTGTCAATGTGAACCTCGCTATCCTGGAGCCGGATGCTGTAATCGCGCCTCCAGGCATTCTCGATTGTACCGTCAATATACAAATTACCCTGAATGGCTCAGGATCTTCTGTCAATACAGCGGTAGGTGGACAAACGTTTTATAAATGGACCGGCCCAGGTATTGTCGGCTTCAGTAATCAGCCTACTGTAAATGTAAACCAACCTGGTCAATATTGCCTGGTGGTTACCCATAGTCGGCAAGGCGTTGCTTGTATGGATACGGCGTGCGTGGATGTCACCGCCGTCAGTTCGGTCCCGCAATTACCCCTACTCAGTGGTAATTTAATGCCCTGTCAGGATTCTACGACCATATATACGGCAAG
>CAIVGO010000555.1 GCA_903905445.1 uncultured Bacteroidota bacterium | reverse complement strand
TGATTTAAAGTGCTGTAAATATTATAAAAACGGGCACTGTTTTGAAATAAGCCTTCATGGGGGTATCTTCGCCCTGTTATGACATTTGAAGAAATTCTCCGCGATGTGCGCGACCATAAATTTGCGCCTGTGTACTTTTTACACGGGGAGGAGCCTTTTTTTATTGATCGGATTGCCGAGGCAATAGAAGCACATGGTTTGCCGGAGGCCGAAAAAGGGTTTAATCAAACCATTTTATATGGTAAGGATGTCGACCCACTCGGCTTGCTTGATTATTTACGGCGCTATCCGATGATGAGTGCGCGGCAGGTGATTATTTTGCGGGAGGCCCAGGAAATGAAAGGGCTGACGGATTTGGCCAGTTATATGGAAAATCCAATGCCCACCACCTTATTTGTGGTCTGTTTTAAACATAAAAAATTTGACATGGGTACCAAGTTTGGCAAGGTGCTCAAAGCCAAAACCCTGGTTTTTGAAAGCAAAAAATTGTACGACAACCAGGTAGCGGACTGGATTTCAAGTTACGGGAAATCGCGCAAAATGGGCATGGATGCAGCAGCGGCGCATTTATTGTCGGAATATTTGGGTACCGATTTGGGACGCATTACGAATGAGTTGGATAAGTTGGCCTTAAATTTACCAGGAGGAACCACCATTACCACCCAGCATGTGCAGGAATTTGTGGGCATCAGCAAGGAATACAATGTGTACGAATTGCAAAAAGCTTTCGCTACCCGCGATATGGCTAAAATTGCGCGTATTCAGCAGTATTTTGCCGCCAATATTCGCAAAAACCCATTGATTGTGACCATTTCCAGTTTGTTTTCCTACTTTTCCAAGGTGTATATGCTGCACTTTTTAAAAGGAAGCAGCGATGCAGAAATGGTGAAAACCCTGGAATTGCGCTCCGACTGGTTTTTAAAAGAATACAAAATTGCCCTTAACAACTACAATTTACCCCAAACCATAAAAATCATTGAACTGCTCAAAACCTACGATTTACGCTCAAAAGGGGTAGATACCGATACAACAAATACCGGGGAGGAGGAGTTAATGAAAGAATTATTCTGGAAAATATTACACTAAGATGGAAACCATTTCTGTTTACACCGTTGTGCGCGGCGATACCTTGTTTGGCATTGCCCGCAAATTCAATATGAGCGTATCCGATTTGAAAGCGCTGAATCGCATGAACTCAGATAATCTGAGTGTGGGGCAAAGCTTGAAAGTGCGGACGCAAACGACATCAACGATCCCCAAACCTGTCGCTCCACCTGATCCGGCACCAGATTTTAACGATATTCCAGATATACAGCCCGTGGGCAATGACGGTGATTACCTCGCTGCACGCCGTCAGTTTGGCCTTGAGGTGCGACAGGATGCTGGTTTTCAACGCTATTTTTTGACCGTACCTTTGTTAAATGGCCAAACCATCGTAGCAAACATGCGCGATAACCTGACCAATTCGCGGTTCATGGTGTATCCCAATGGCATCATGTATGCCGGACAATCGCGCATGACCCTCGACACCGCTACGGTACAATCAGTTGGACTCACCTTAGCCCAGGCGCGTGCGTTGCAATGGGTATCTACCCACGAAGGCCAGTTTGATGCGATCAATAGTTATGATAAAGCCATTTTTTCCTATGGTTTTATCCAGTTTACCGGGGCATCCGCTGTGGGCGCCAGTTTGAACAAGGTCATGAGCAGCATGGAAGCCAATGCGCCGTCCCAGTTTCAGCGTATATTTAAACGGGTGGGCATTGATACGGATGGTGGCGTGATTACCGTGCTCAATGATAATGGCGCCTGGTTGCGCGGCGATGATGCCTGGTTGTATATTCAACGCAATCCGCGTTTGTACGGTGCTTTTATTCAAGCAGGTTTTGAACCGAATTTGGTACGCGAACAATTGCGCATGGCCAACACCTTATATGTACAGCCTGCGCTTAATTTTCGGCTCACGGTTTCGGCGGGTGGTATCCAAATAGTTATTCCACGTTTGCAGGATTTACTACAATCTGAAGCGTCGCTTACCTTGATTGTTGCGCTGGCGATCAACCAGGGCAATGGCGGCATGAGCCGTATTATGGCCAACGCGATTACACAGGTAGCAGATCAAACAGGGCAAAGTGGCATTCCAGCGCTGCAACAGATCAGCGAACGCGATGTATGTGAAACGATTGCGTTTTCGAGTACCGATGAACGGGTGCGCAACCGGGCGAACGGGGTGTTGCAATCGGGCTTGAGTTTTGGGTAGCTGATTGATCGGGGGGGATTATTGCAACTCCGTCAGTTTTATAGGGCCATACATTCATCATGTTAGCATTTCAAGATCGAAAATACAGATCCCTCGCCGACCTGGTGTATGAGGGGGATTATGATGCGGCAATTCCGCATTTAGAAGATTATTGGGCAAAATACCCGAATGATCACGATGTGTTTTCGCTCTTGGAACAGTGCTACAGCGGTAAGGAAGACTGGAATGCGTATGAAAGTTTGCTGCTTCAAATTACTGCTGAGCATGCGCATACGTACCGATTGGCTTATTTTCAAATGAAGTTGCACTTAGCCAAAGGCTTACCTGATGAAGCAATCACCATATTGAATACCTGCATGGATGCCTTTAAGCAGGCGCAGTTAGATGGGGTAGATGATCGTAATCCAAGTGATTTTATTAATTTAGATGAAAATATATCGGAGATCGGCATTTTGTTCGGTCGATATGGATTTGCAGATGTATTTATTGAATACTTGAGTGGTTTGGGTCACACATCAGAAATTAGTGGACCCATTTTGCTGGCCCGGTACTATGCGTACATAGATCAAAATAAGGAAAGGGCTTTGCAGATCCTCAAACAAGCATTGCTTGCATTTCCGAATGACGAATTACTGCATTACGCGTTATCGGATTACAAAGATGAACTTAGGAAAGCGCAGCAACTAGCAGCACAACGATATTTATCTGATCACGAACCGGCGCAGGCGATAGGTTTGAACCTTTCGATTTTGCAGGAAACGCCAGGGTCTTTGGTTGCACAGGAATACTACCTGATTGCGGTTGTTTGCAAGTTGTTTACGCCGTTTTTAGTGTTTTTTTCGAGGCATAATTGGATCGGCATGCTGCCGCCCGTGGGAAAGGCATTCCTCCATGCGATATTTTTCTTTGTGTGCAGTTTTTACTACAAAGGTCGCAAAGCGCCTATCGAACACGATGTGCTGGAAGCGATCGTCTGGGTAGGTGCGTGCTTGACCATCGCTCGGTTTTTGTTGTTCCCCCTTGTATTACAAATCGTTGCGTTTTTTAAATGGCCTTCGTATAACTTGCTCAAACGCCCCATACGGTTCTATCAGGGGGTATTAATTTTACTGGCCTGGGTACACGTACTTTGGGCCTATGAACAAGCACCTGAAAAACTTAGTTTTCGCTTGTTTCTGACGACGGGTTTTTTGTTCCATGCATTTATTCTGGAGTTTGCAAACGGGATGCCTTGGGTTAAGCAAGCGGCCTATTTTACTTACATTAGCCTGAGTTTGTCCCTGGGTACACTTGGCTATTTTAACCTTATCTCGGAAGCTTGGATCGGGTTGCTTTTAATTGGCTGGATGTTACCTGTTTTATTCAATGCCCTGATTGACTGGTTGCAAAATCTCAAAATAGATAAAACTGCTCAGAGCCTTACCACCAACCCTGAAGTGCGCAAAAACGAACTCAATACCAGACGTATTGATGTGGGCGCCCAAATCATTTTAGGCATTGGAATATTGAGTTTTTTAGCCATAAAAGTGGTTCCGCAGGGTTGGGAATCGTTTCATTTGTATATGACTTTTGGTGTGCTACTTACCGCGATTGTTTTTATTATAATGGCCGGAAAAACCGAACCCGATCTGATTACCCTGTCTAAAAGTCGTCCTGTTTTTAGTGTTTTACTGGCTTTATTATTTGTTGGTATGAATTGTTGCCTGTACGTATCCAGTTTTTGTGGCAATTATCCCATTAGAAAGGGGGGGGTATGCGTTTACAGTTTTATAGGCATTTTTGTTTTTCCCATGTTGGCGGTAATTTTACATTGGTTGTATTGCAGGAATTGGAAACCAACAAAAACAATTTCCTGAATGGAAATGCCCCGCTTTTACCGCACACAAATACCATCCCAACAGCACTGAAATAAATGATCTTCCAATTCCGGATCCAACGTCATTTTGGCGAGGCTGAGGTATTTGATCATGCTGGTGATGTTGGTATAAATCAGGTGGTGCAACAAATCGGGGTCTATTGGTTTAAATGTGCCATTTTGAATGCCTAAATCTATTAATCGGTACACTTTTTCAAAGTTGGCGCGCACCATGTCCCGGCTAACCGGCTGAACCATCGGCGAATTGGAAAACTGTTCCGCAAAAAAGAAGCCTTCGGGGTGGGCGAGTCCATATTGCATGGCGCGCGTCCAGTATATTTTTAGTTCCGCATAGATGGACAAATCTGGTGGCACAGGGCTGAATATAAAATAGCCCATCGCCTGTTTAAACTGTAAATAGAGCGTATTAATTAAGGCCTCTTTGCTTTCAAAGTAGGTATAAATGGAGCCGACCGGTACGCCGGCCTCTTTCGCGATGAATGCCATGGGTGCATCGTATAACCCACGGGTGACAAACACGTTTAAGGCAGCCTGTTCAATGGTTTCTTTTTTGGACATTT
>CAIVGO010000554.1 GCA_903905445.1 uncultured Bacteroidota bacterium | reverse complement strand
ATAAACACTCAACACATTCACCGCCGCAAGCAAATAAAGCAACGGATAAGTGAAAAAACTCAGATAACCCCTTCCATTGGGGATTTCTATCAGCGGCACTGTGATCAAAGCATCGAGGGCAAAGGCAGTGGCCACCATAATTAAACCGACTTTCAACCCGTGATCCTGGTTCCCATTTTTGTAATAAACGAATGCCCCAAACACGGCAAAAGGTATCAGTAGCACAGCCAGGATTAAAGCCTGTTTATCCATATTATCCTGCATGTCAGGAACATAGGATAGAACGGTAAAGGTCGAAAATACGAATACCCAGACCAATGCGCCTACGGAAATCGCCCTGATGTTGTTCAAAAAAAGCTGCTTCATGGTGTATCGATCGTTTGAATTGAAGGCGTCCAAATGCCCGTTGCGGCGGTTTCCCGGGCAAATGCGGTAAAATCCTTTGCTTTCCTGCCCAGCACTTTTTCGATGTCGTTTGTGACACGGGCGTTCCTGCCATCCAGCACTTCGGTAAAAAGGTAGTTGACCAACCAAATATAATCCTCTGGTAGTTGATAGGCCCTCAACTGTGCGGCATGCTCCTCCAAGGTAAGTGCCTGAAAATGAATCTCCCTGTCACACGCATTCGCAATCTCGGCTACAGCCTCTGGGAAGGTCATAAGCCGTGGTCCGGTCAGTTCATACATTTGCCCTGCATGCCGGTCGTCCAGCAGCGATTCCACAACAACATCAGCAATGTCATCGGCATCCGTGAAGGGTTCAAGCGCTGTGGCCCGCGGCAAGGCAACCTGTCCTGCAAGAATGAGGGGCAAAAAAACACTTTCGCTGAAATTTTGGTTGAACCAACTGGCCCTGACAATGGTCCAGTTATCGGCCGTAGCCATGACGATTTGCTCGCAGGCCTGGGCCTCTTTTTCGCCCCTGCCAGACAACAATACCATTTTTCGGATACCGTGATTGTGGGCAAGCGTCGCAAATTGTTGAATGGTTTCCACCGCGCTCGGAATGGCCAAGTCCGGCTGGAATGTGATGTAAACGGCGTCCATACCGTTTATGGCGGCCTCCCAGGTTGCCGGGTTTTCCCAATCAAAGGGTGGTGCTCCACTTCGGGAACCGATGCGGACATTTTTATGCCCCAATTTGGTCAGTCGTTCGGCCACCCGACGCCCTGTTTTGCCGGTTCCTCCCAGGATCAAGATGCTTTTGTCTTCCATAAATCAATGCTTTTGTTTAAATGCGTTAAGAATGGAGCAAAGGTGCTGCCCCAATTTTTACCGCATTTGTCCGAAAAGAATTATGATTTGTTTGAAAGGAACTGTGATTTTATCTCATTGGGCCGGGCACCAAATTTCTGCTGAAAAGCATTGGAAAAAGAACTTAAACTTTCATAGCCGACAAACCATGCCGTTTCCTGGACGCTGATATCGCTGCTGCTCAACAATGTATAGGCTTTATTCAGCCGTTCTTCTTGCAGGAACTTAAATACGGGGACCCCAAAGATTTCTTTGAAGTTCTTTTTCAGTTTGGTGCTGTTCAGTCCGATCAGTTTCGACAGTTCGTTCAGGGAAGGCGGTTTGGAAATGTTGTTTTCGATAATTTCCTTGGCCTGAAAAATCTTGTCTTTATCGGCATCCGAAAGACCGCCGCCTTTGTTGGTGGCGATAAAGGCAAAAAAATGGGCCAACAGTTCGTTCACCTGGCTTTTCAGGAACATCAGCCGCATACCGCCGGTGTACTGGGTGGTCAGGATTTTTTGAACCGCGTTTTGCATGTCGGGCGTCATGTAAAAACTGGGGCCTTCTACAAAATTTGCTTTAGGGTTGATCAGTTGGGGCAAATACTCCTTGAAAATTGTACGTTCGGCTTCGGGTAAGGTGCGTAAATGCTTTAATTTAGAGAAAATGCTAATCGATTGTAGCGGTTTAGTGGGTTCTATTTTGTGGGAAAATTCCACTTTGCTGTTTCCGAAAAATGAGATGGCAATGCCCGTGGTGTTTTTTACCGTTTTCGTTTCACGCGCGTATTTTATTTCCAATTCCACATTTCCAGAACCATAGAAAGCAAAGCCAATTGCCTCGCCGTCAATTTCACATTTTTGGACAATCGTTTTTTCGGAATTCGATTGCTCAATGAGCACGATGAAGTTGTTTATTTCTATGATGTCTGTTGTCATGATGGTGGGCAAAGGTAGGAATGGATAATATTTCCAAAATGCATTCAAAAAATGGAAAAATCTGCGAGAATTTAAGGGTGTTGTCTAAAGTAGGCCTATGCATCTTCGTGATTGCACCGTTCTGCCGGGCAGCCAACCCTGCCTGAATTTTCGATTACTTTTAAGGCATATTTTTCTCCTGATGAACGGCTAAATCTGCTTTCCCCCAATCCGCCATGATTGAAATCAAGGGCAAAATGGTTGAACCATATTCCGAAATTCTGTACTCTACCCGTGGCGGCATTTCGGCATAAATGATTCGCTCAATCAAATGATCAGCCTCCAATTCTCGCAACTGATTCACCAGCATTTGCTTCGAAATGTCGGGCATTGCCTTTTGTAGCAGACTAAACCTGTTCTTTCCCAGTGTAATCAGGTAAATCACAACAGGCTTCCATTTCCCGCCAATCTTGTTCATACAAGTTGTGACAGGGCAATTAAATGGGTTAAAATCCTTGTTTTTTCGCGCTTTAGACATTGGTCTATAATTTTGTACTAGGTGAAATATAAACGACTTGACTATTTTTCTGGACAAAGGTGCGACTTTTGCAACGTTCTTCATTAAAAAAATAGCCAAATGGAAAAATTCAAAAACTTGCACAAGTCAATTTACACAAAATACCTGACCCTGAAAAGCCATTCAAACCATAAAAAAATGAATATAAAATCAATTGCAAAGATGGCGCTTCCCATTCTGATGCTTTGCAGCATCATTGGCTGTAAAAAAGACGAAACACTAAAGGTTTTCACCTTGTCGAGTGCCGACATCACCGATGTTTTTAAAGACGAAAATTTTGGAAATGGCTTCAACGGCTGTACGGGAGACAACAAGTCGCCACAACTGCGGTGGGAAAATGCGCCAGCGGGGACCAAAAGTTTTGCCATTACGCTGGTCGACATTAACGCTTTTGGCCCCGGTGTCAGTTTTGATCACTGGATGGTGATAAACATTCCTCCGACCACGAATTCCCTGGATAAAGATGCTGGAAATATTTCCGGGACGAGTCTTCCCAATGGCGCAATTCAAACGCCCAATGGCGCTGCCGCTTTTGATGTGCCAGCCAACGCTGCTTTTTACAAGGCATTCGCAGGTGTATGTCCGAATGTGGGAAATACCAATCAATACGAAATTACGGTATTTGCATTAAATGTTGCCAGTTTGCCAGTTTCTGAAACAGCCGCCTCGAGTGAAGTCAAAACCGCCATTGCCTCTGCCGTAATTTCATCCACCAAAATGAGCGTGACCGCAAGCCGCTGATCAGGATTTAAACTTGTAAATCACAAAATTGGCGCATATTAACAACGGTACCTTCTAAAATTTACAAAAATGAAGTCGAAAATCCCACTTTGGATTAATGTTTTGCAGGTTGTCATCATCCTAATATTATCCTTCCAAACTTTTGCCTGTTATTTTAAACCCGAAATGTTATATCCCGGAATAAGGCTCGACGGGATTGTCGATCAACAGGCGATGTATGTATTGGCCGGACGGAATGCCATGATGGCAATTGTGGCAATCGTTGTCTTGTTTTCGCAAGACCCGAAGTTTTACATCGTAGCTTTTTTGATGAACTTCTTGCGTGAATTGCAAGACATGTTCATTATCCCGATGAACAGCCCGGCCGATTCACCGATATCACCCGTTGCCAACTTTTTTATTTTTCTGTTGGTGTTCGTGGTTCCCGAGTTTATTGCGTTGCAAAGACTGCGCAAAATTTCAAAACAAATGGACAATTATACCCAGCGTTAAATGGATTTGAAGGATGGATGGTAAAAATAGGTCTATTTCAAATCCAGTTTTTCAATACTATTTCCAATGGTAAATGCGCGCATTTCCTGTTCCAGGTCCTTAAATGCGGACTTCTGCACCGATTTAATTTGTGCGCCTTTTCTCAATAAATGAATTTCGTCACACGTGTCGCTCAGCGTAGAGAAAATATGGGATGAAATGAGTACAATTTTGTTCAGTTCCTTCAGTTTTAGGATGATTTCTGTTAAAATAATATTACTTTGAATGTCAACGCCATTAAAAGGTTCGTCGAAAATAAAATATTCGTTCTCTTGAAGTAAAATTGCGGTGATGGCCAACTTCTTTTTCATGCCTGTTGAATACGTGGAGGCATATTGATCGAGCGGCAAGTTGAAAATGTTCTTTTCTTCGATGCGGATGTTTGTTTTTGCACGTGCATTGCAAAGCAGCCGGATGTACTCCTTGCCGGTCATCTTTGAAAAAAAGAAGGGGTCCGTTAACAGCAATCCTAAATGGTTTTTTAATGGATTTAAATCGGAAATAATGGTTCCAGTATAGCTTTCCAAGCCGGTAATACACCGGAACAGCGTCGTTTTTCCTGCTCCGTTTTCACCTACGATTCCATACACATGCCCTTTTGAAAACGCCAGATTTATGTCTGTTAAAACTTCGTTGTTGCCGTACGTCTTGTGCAGCCCATTAATCTTGATCATCCAGCAGCATTTTAAGTTTATGAATGGATTTTTTATAGAAAAATGGGATCATAACCAATAACAGCGGAGGAAAATACACACTAAATGCGAGTAACATGCCTTCCGGTAAACTCATTTCATTGGGGTATGCCGAATATTTGGCCAGGATGATCGTCCAAACAAACAGAAGTCCGATTAAAAAAAAGAGCAAAACGATATGAAATTCATTTGGATAGAAAACCAAAAGACCCACTAAAATGGGGGCAACCAAAATGCTCGTGTATTGGGTTGCGGTGGCAATTTTATGCAACAGGAACTTTTTTGGGGTGTATGCGTGGACCCACACATAATATGCCTGTTCCGGTTTTGCGAAGAAACTCAATACTGTCCCAAAAATCAGCATCATTGAAAATATGCCTAAGTTGAAATTGCCTACCTGGATGGCAATAAGCGTCAAAAAATAGGCCATTGGAAAGAGGTAAAACGTCTTTCTGAACCCAACTAAAAACTCAAACGGCCTTTTTGAAAATGGGGTAGGGAGGGTGAAATTTACATTCGTTTTAAAGGAAAATACGGCAAAAAGGATAGCGATTGCGCATAATAAAGCGGCTTCCAGCCATGCATTTTTGTAGATAAGCACCACAACAAAAGGGATGCTTACCATGCCATTTTCCAAAATCCGAATCTTATTTTTTAAACGATCGCCAAAGGTAGCAATCAAAAAATCCGTTCTATTGTTTTCGGAAAGTTTGGACAGCAAACTCAGGCAAGTCAATAGCACGATGTAATTGGCAAACTCCGTCTTTTGAAAAAGGTATGCTGAAATTAAAAGGAAAGCAACCAGGCCCAAGATATAAGCCAAGATCGGGTTGATGCCCGTTTCTTTGATTTTTCGGTTGGTTATTTGGAATTGTAGGTAGAAATAGTCTTTCATTGCGCCTGATCATCAGGTGTTTGTTTTTCAGCGGCCTCCACTTCCTCTAATACCTGGATGGCTCCTGCGATGCGCAGCATGGTTTTTTCCAGCTCGGCTTGTTGCTCCCGCAGCGCTTTCAGTGCGTCCTGGCCGCTTTGATACTCGGTACGGAGTGTTTCGAGGCTGGCATGGATGTTATTTATTGGCATAAGTGACTTTTTTGCTGTTCAGATTCAGGCGCAACCGTAATTCGAAACTCTCTGCCTTCAGGGCAGCATTCTCGGATTCCAATACCTCAATCCTGGAAATAAGGGCCTTGATCAAGTCCTTTAATACCGATATGTCATTTGATAATTCCATGAACCAGATTTGTATGCACTAAAACAAATATACATGGTATTTGGTTTTGTGCCTAAGTTTTTATGTTTTTATTGTTTTAGCGAACGGTTGGCTTTATGAATGTGCCGCCCTGCGTGGGCTTTGTGCTTTGGCATTTGGGCGGCATTTTCGTAAAGCCTTTGTTAGAGCCTTTATATTTATTGGCTCTCCGCAGATTAAGCATCTTCCACTTTCCCAGCACAAATAAACGAAAATTTTGGTATCAAAAACCTCCGGGGCTTTTTAGACACCAAAATTTTCAATTTTCGTTGAAGGAACCAGCAAATTAGCAGTTCCTTACTAATTACAAGGGACTTTGCCGCTTCCTCTGCAAGTTTGACAATTGCCTTCGTATTGTCCATTACCGTGTAAGTAATTGTAAGTTTCTTTTCCACTTCCGCTACAAGTCGAACAGGTACGAGTACATGGCGGTGGAGGTGCACAATAATTGCCTGTCCCCTTGCATGTTGGGCAAGTTTCAAGAACTGTTTTTGTCGGTATTTCATCTATTTCCGCCAAAAGTCTTGGCGGTATCCTTCCTACTGGTTTCTCGACTGCCACTTTGCCTTTCCCTGCACAAGTCGAACACGTGCATTGTGAGTACGCCACGTTCGCAACCATGACAAGAGCGAACACAATGAGGATTTTTGCGAATGAATTTTTCATTTTCTAAAATTGTGTTGGTTGATGAATTAAAAATGAGCGGTGCTTTTCTACAAGCACCGCTCAAATAAGTTAGAAGTTACGGATAGATACAATTCGACGAAGGGCATTTCGTACTTGATTTTTTGAATTGCCCGAAACCGCTTGGGCATTTTGCCCGAACCCAGATTTGGAAACAGTCGGGGTCGCCCCAGACACCGTAATTCCAAGTAGTACCAGTCGTGTTTTTCACAACATACGGCACAGGGTCTACCACTCCATTGTAAACGAGGTGAATTTCCCAATTGTAGAGTTGGGCTGTCGGTACACTTGCACAAGTAAAACGGACACGACAGTATCCTTCTACTGTGGTAGACCAAAAAACGTTAACGCTCGAAGGAGTGCCGCAAGCAACAGGCATTGCATCGATTTCCTCCTCGGTAGCAACCCCATTCAAATCAGAAGCAGACCGGACGGCTTGGGCTTCTTCATTTTGAAGAAGGTTGGTTGTTGTTGCTTCCTCTTTTTGGCAGCCGATGATGGCAACGCCGACGAGGAAGAGCGGAATGAGGGCAAGGATTGCCCATTTCAAATTCTTCATTCGAAATCAGTTTTAGTTAAAAATAAAGCCCCGCCTTCGTGACGATGGCAGGGCAAATATTTTTACTATTTTTTCTGGATTTCAATGGTGGAAAGTGTAGAATACTGGTATTTCCATGTTTTCTACACTTTCCTGATAAGGGGTGTAAAAAGGGTAAAAAGTGGTTAACCACCTTGTTTTATAGTACTACTCTCAACTTTTTCAGCGAGTTCAACAAGGTTCACCCTTCCCGATACCCCCAGTTTCTTTTTCATGCTTTTTATGTGAAATTTTATGGTTTCCTCGCTTTTGTTTAGAGTCTTACCAATTTCGCCATAGGTCTTTTCTTTTTTCAATTCTTGCAAGATGAGTTTTTCCATGTTTGAAAACACAACTGTTTTTTTTAGATTTTCTTGATCAGCATTGGCTTCTGAACTATTCGCCCCTTCTCCATTTTCATCTTCTTCAAGCGATTTCATCTTTTCCTTTTCAACCTCAACTGCCCATGATTGGGCTAAAATCAGCATGTTTATTCCGGAGTGTCTGACCCCCATGTTCCGGACCTTTGACCCCCATGTGGATAAGTACGGTATAAATGCGGGGCTAAGATAGTTGGTTTAGATTTTTTCGCCTGCTTTTTCCTTTCAATTCGATTCGGTGCGCCTTT
>CAIVGO010000553.1 GCA_903905445.1 uncultured Bacteroidota bacterium | reverse complement strand
CCGCACCCGATAATACCCACCCTCCTCAAACCGCACCCAATACTCTGAAGGGAACAAGGTGCTTTTGAAATAATAGTCAGTAGAGATGATTTGTGCGCCGCTGGCCTGGGCGGCTTTAAACCGGCTGTAATCGTTGTTGCGTGCCTCGCGGGTGTCTGCGTCTGCGCGGGTGCGTACGAGGTAGCCTTTTTGAACGTATTTTCTGATTTTTGCGCCGTCTTCCACCGGATCGTTGAGGATCAAAAAGGCTGCTTCGGGCGTGCCAATAGGTGCATTGGCGAAGCACACACGACCGCTTAGCCCGGGATGATTTTGGATGTAATAACCCGTTTTTTCATCGTTTTCATCCAAAATAAACATGAATTTGCCTTTTACTTTGCTGCGCTTGGGCCATCCTTTTTGTAAAACGGCCGCTTCCAGACTCGCATTTTTCCCCCGAATTTGATCTGGTGTCAACAGTTTTTCAGCGCCGAGTCCATCTCTTATCGCTTGATCCAATTGATCCAATACGGCAGCGGTGAATTTTTCGGGCGCTGCAAATCCTGGTCTTGCAATGGTGTCATCTTTTGCATTCAGGGTGATGCATACAAGATCGTGGTCGGGATGCGCGTCCGACCATTGTTTGAGTTCTTGCAGGCCGTTTTTTAAGGTCAGGCAGTTGCTGCGGAAGTCGATGTCCTGGATGTGGAGTACTTTGAAGCCGGGCGCTTGCATCAGGCCTTGTGGGTCGTAGGGACGGGCGGGGGATTTTCCAACCCACATTAAGCCATTGGGACGAGCATATTTACCGCCTTTGGCGTCGGCATACACATCAATTTCGAGTGCACGCAGTCCGAGCGATAATTGGGCGGAAAGAGGGACATGGTGGTATTCGAGTCCCAAAAATGCCTTGGAAGTATCCACTTTTTCGATCATTTTGATCAAATTGGGATCAATGTATTCTTTATAACTGTTGTGGGAGCCGATCCATTGGTATTGGTTGATGGGGAGGTCGGGGTTGGATAATTGAAAGGCTAGAATGATTAGTAGGGGGAGCGGGAGGAGTAACTTTAAAGTAGTCAAGGATTGCAGATTTAGGAATAGAATAAGAGCGATGATTGGCCTTGCAAAAGTATTGGTTTTGGGTGAGGTTGCGGTCTTAAAGGGGCTTGTATATTCCATGAATTGCGCTTACTTTTGTAAAAATTTATTTACCTACATGCGCATTTCAACTAAAATTAGTCCTTATTGGATGTTACTTAAGGATTTGAGTAATGAGGAAAAACTTTCCTTGATTGCCTTATTGGCTAAATCTCTGCAGAAAAAAAAGCCAATGGAAAAGGTCAAAAACGAATTTTCCTCTAATGTTGAGGAAGATTGGGTACAATATTTTTCTGGTAGTTGGAATGACTTTCCAGAAACAGCGGAGGAGTTAATTGATACGATTGAAGGCGCTCGAACACAAGGAAGAATAATCGAATTTCTATGAAATACTTATTAGATACCAATATTGTAATATTTTGGCTAAAGAATCGATACAATATCCCTGAAAAAATAAAGGAGGTTGGCATTAAAAACTGTTATATTTCTGTGATAACCGTTGCTGAACTTCGATTTGGAGTTGAATGTTCTGACCCTATGTATTTGGACGAAAAAAGGAAACGATTATTAGATTTACTTCTTCACCTTCAAATAATTCCAATTTCAGCAGCGGTTGATATTTATGCACTTGAAAAGGCTAGATTGAGGCGAGAAGGGGAGTTAATTTCGGATTTTGATTTATTAATCGGTGCCACTGCCATTCAGCAGGATATGATTATGGTTACGAATAACACAAAACATCTATCCAAAATGGCTGGAATTAATATAACAGACTGGACCGTCAGGTGATCAATATTTTAGGAATTCAACTTTCGTTGCCCCCTACGCAAAAACCAACTTCCGAAGTTCCCCCACCACATCCGTGTAAGCAGCATCCTGGCTCGGGAAATCGGCTACGGCGCGGTTTCCGGTAGGCAAACTGCGGAGTTTTTCAAATCCCGTTCCTTCAATATCCACGGTGCCGATGCGGATCGGGATGATGCGGCGATTGGCTTCGAGGGCAGCGTAGGCCATGCCAAACCAATCGGGTGAATTGAGCAAATTAACGGTAATGAGCACGATCAGGTAATCGGCATCTTGCAGTTCTTTTTCAGCATTGGCAATTGGATCTAGGCCAATGGCAACTTCCTGCACATTATACACACGAATTTTTTTGGTGATTTTAAGCACATTCAGGTGCTTGTTGAGCATTTTACATTGGGCATCGTCGGCGAGGTCATACAACACCACGAATTTGGGCACTTTGGATACAGGCGGTGGGGTAGGGGTGGCGACTGGTTTGGTTTCGGTTACGGGATTGGCAATTGGGGTTTCCGTAGCAGGCTGGAAACTTTCGGTTTTACCTGAGTTGCCGCTCGTAGCGGACGTTTTACCTGTTTGCAGGAAACTGAAAATTTCACGGAATAAAATACCGCGGTTGGCTTCCCGGACATCTCCTTGCGCATTGACCACAAACCCGCCATCAGCCTTGGTTTTGCCCGCATGGTGAATGGCTACTACTTTCCAGTCTTTGTTGAACACCGGAGATCCGCTGCTGCCCGGTTCGGTATCCGTTGTATAATATAGGTGTTGCTTCAATTGGCCCAGCACTTCATTGGCGTTGAGGGCAATTTGTTTGTCTTCGCCTTTCGGATGCTGAATAATGGTCACGGCTTCCCCAACGCCCGGAATCGCTTCTGGATCGAACTCCACATATCCCCACTGACTGAGCGGCTGATCGGCCCGGTCGCGTACTTTGATTTTGGCAAAATCCAGTTGTTCTTTTGGACTGAATGCAAAATCGAGGGCATCCAGGTCGTAGCTGATACGGTTTTTGGTATTTCCACTGCTATCAACTTCATAATTGAACTCAATGCGGGCGGTTGCGGCGATTTCTTTGGTGGCGATTACGTGGTTGTTGGTGAAAACATAGCCTTCTTTGGTCAGAAAACCGGTACCCAGTTCACCGTTGGCACAAACCACCCTGCATACCGCTTTACTGGCTTTGAGCGCTTTCTCCAGCCAGTTGATGCGTAGGATACTGCTTTTACCGCCAATAATTTTCTCTAAATGGTCGTCACTTGGAACATCCAAGGCGAAGGTAGACAGGCCTTTAATACGCTGGTTGAGTTCTATACGCTTGGGAATATCTTTCAATATTTCCGACAGCGCATTGCTGGCGCGGGCAGCGTCTATTTTAAAATCCCGGGCTTCTACCAGGCCATCGTTGAACATTTTTTTTGCCCGGCGGTAATTACCTGCCTGTTGGATAATATCGGAGCGGATACCAATTTGAGATTGTTCTTCAAATTCGAGCAATACTTCGATGGCTCTGTCAATTTCACCATCGAGCAATAATTCTTCTACTGTTTTTAAAAAGACCGACTGGGCGTTTTGCATACTAAATTAGGATTTTAGAATGGGGAATTGTTGGATTTATACTCCTTCGCAAAGGTTTTGTGCAAAATTATTTCGATTACTAAGATCTCAAAGCACAAAACCAGTGCTACGGCGTATAAAGTTTTTTATGCCAGCTATCCTGAAATGGAACCCACCATTTGGTATTCAGTTCCTCCAGGTTTTTTACTAAGTTATTCATTACCAACGTATTAGGTTGAATGGTTCCATTTTGCACCAATTGTGCAAATGCGTCTCTGTTCGCAGATTGAATATTCCCGTCTGAATCCTGGTAAAAGAACAGCATGCGCTCGAAAAAATCGGTTTGAAACTGTGCGCCCAAGCTTTCCAAAAAATGCACCGATTTGTCGATCGAACAACCACTGGCACCGGCCTGGGTTT
>CAIVGO010000552.1 GCA_903905445.1 uncultured Bacteroidota bacterium | reverse complement strand
GTCATGTGTTTGAAATCGAGTCCTTTCAATTCGAATTCGAGGGCCGATTCTTTTAGCGTAATGCCTTTTTTGTGCGCATTTTGGGCAATACCCGCCGCGTTGTAGTAGCCAATTTTGGTATTCAGCGCTGTCACCAACATCAGGGAGTTGTTTACGTGCTTCTGAATGTTGTCGTATAAAGGCTCAATGCCTACCGCACATTTATCGTTAAACGACACACAAGCCTCGCCAATCAGGCGCGCCGAGTGCAGGAAGTTGTAAATCATCATGGGTTTGAACACATTCAGTTCAAAATGGCCGTTAGAGCCGCCAATATTGATCGCCACGTCATTGCCCATCACCTGCGCCGCCACCATGGTAAGCGCCTCGCATTGGGTCGGATTTACTTTGCCGGGCATGATGGAAGAGCCTGGCTCATTGTCGGGAATAAACAACTCACCGATGCCCGCGCGCGGACCAGAAGACAACATACGCACATCGTTGGCGATTTTCATCAAACTCACTGCAACCGTTTTCAGTGCACCGTGGGCTTCTACAATACCATCGTGGGCAGCCAGCGATTCAAATTTATTGGGCGCAGTGATAAATGGCAAACCGGTCAATTGTGCAATGTGCTTGGCCACATTTTCCGAATAGCCAGGCGGTGTATTGATGCCTGTGCCTACCGCCGTACCACCCAGCGCCAGCTCCGACAAATGGGCAAGGGTATTGCGAATCGCGCGCAAACCGTGGTTCAATTGTGCAACATAACCCGAAAATTCCTGTCCAACCGTAAGCGGGGTCGCATCCATAAAGTGCGTGCGGCCAATTTTCACCACCTGCATGTAGGCTTCCGACTTCGCTTGCAAGGTATCCCGCAGGCGCTCAATGCCCGGAATGGTCACTTCTGCCAGCATTTTATAGGCCGCAATGTGCATGGCCGTAGGGAACGTATCGTTCGATGATTGTGATTTATTCACATCATCGTTGGGGTGTACAAATTTTACTTCATCGCTCAATTGGCCGCCCTGCAACACATGGGCGCGGTAAGCAATCACTTCATTGGCATTCATGTTGCTTTGGGTGCCCGAGCCGGTTTGCCATACCACCAATGGAAACTGTTCATCGTGTTGACCCGCCATAATTTCGTCGCAAACCTGTGCAATCAAGTCGCACTTTTCTTTGGGCAACACGCCGGCATCGAAATTGGTGAGGGCCGCTGCTTTTTTTAATTGGGCAAAAGCGTGAATGATCTCAATCGGCATCCGGTTGGTTGAACGGGCGATTTTGAAATTCTCTACCGAGCGCTGCGTTTGCGCGCCCCAATACACATGTGCCGGTACCTGTACCTGCCCCATGGTGTCTTTTTCAATGCGATATTCCATTACTAGGTGTTCATTAATTTGGTTGAAAATTGAAAAACATGCCCTGTCGGCAATCCGATGCAAAAGTAAGCTGGCAAGGGGAGAGATTCTGAACGGATCACAATAATCGACTGCAATACCGTGTTATATTGGCATGAGCAATGCAACCAATTCGCCGAATCCCAAAAGTGCTGCCCCGCAGATGGTCAAAATTATGATTGCCGACGACCATGCCATGTTTGCCGAGGGCGTGGAGAGCCTGCTGAGCAGCGAACCCGACTTTACCTTGTGCGGAAAAGCCAACAATGCCGCCGAAGTATTGCGGCAGGTGGAAGCCTCCGCACCCGATGTGTTGTTGCTTGATATTAACCTGCCCGATCAGTCGGGATTGGAAGTGTGCCGCCAGATTCGCCAAAAATGGCCGGATGTGAAAATCATGGCCCTCACCATGTTCAACGACGAAAGTTACATCAGTGCCATGCTCAACATGGGCGCGCAAGGATATTTATTGAAAAATACGGGTAAAGTGGAGCTCTCCAATGCGATCCGCACCCTTGCTGCCGGGAAAACCTATTTTTGCCAGGAAGCCACGGATACCGTGATGCGCAGTCTCATGCGGGAACGAACCGCCAGCACCGTAAAAGAAGCACCCAAAATTAGTCGACGGGAAAAAGAAGTGCTGCGCCTCATTGTAGACGAACGCACGACCCAGGAAATTGCCGCCGATCTGTTTATTTCTGAAAAAACCGTGGAAAGCCACCGCGCTGCCCTCTTGGCCAAAATGAGTGCCCGCAATACCGCAGGCTTGGTAAAAGCCGCGTTGTTCTGGAAACTAATCGATTAAGAATATCCGTTTTTTAAATAAAAACCCGCCCTAAGATTTTAATTGGTACACCCCTGGCAAATTCCTGCCCAGTCCGTCATAGTCCAGGCCATACCCCACCACAAAACGATCGGTGATATCAAATCCGATGTGATCCAGGGTAATCGGAAAAACCACGGCATCGGGTTTGCGCAACAGCGTGACGGTGGTGATCGAGGCGGGCGATTTATCTTGCAATAGTTCGATAAAATGATGCAGCGTGCGGCCGGTATCCACAATATCTTCCACAACAATGACATGGCGACCATGGAGGTCTTTTTCGAGGCCCATCACCACTTGCACCGCGCCGGTGGATTGTGTGCCCGCGTAGGACGCCAATTTGACAAAACTCACCTCACAGTCGCCCTCAAAACGCCGAATCAGGTCGGAGGCAAATACAAAGGCCCCACTTAAAATACTGACAAACAAGGGGTTCTTATCGCCAAATTGCTCCGTGAGCGCGGTCCCGAGCGCCTGTACGCGTGCGCGAATGTCGGCTTCCGTAAACAGCGGCACAAAGAAAAGGTCGCGGATTTTGATTGTTTCAGTCGAATTTTGCTCCATCATGGTGTTGTGTTGCGGCAAAAGTAAGGAAAGCACTTTGCGTTTGTGCTATCTTCGCGTCATGCTTTTGCCTTTTCACCACGATGATCTTTTGGAAGCCGGTTGCGACGAAGCCGGTCGCGGTTGTTTGGCCGGACCAGTTTTTGCGGCGGCGGTGATCCTGCCCAAGGATTTTTACCACCCCTTGCTGAACGATTCGAAACAAACGACCGAAAAGCAGCGCGCACTGTTGCGGCC
>CAIVGO010000551.1 GCA_903905445.1 uncultured Bacteroidota bacterium | reverse complement strand
GACCTCTAAAGAGGTCGTTGCGTTGCTATTGGGATTTGGACAATGAAATCGTATCATCGCCAAAATTACTTGGAATGCTTAACGCAACGCCATGACCTCGCTAGAGGTCACACATTTGTAGCAACGCAAAATGCCGCATTACCGCACGACCTCGTTAGAGGTCGCATATTTGTAGCACCAGCAACCCAAAAATATACATACAAACTCGTGCATGGTTGCATTTTACCCCTAATTCCGCAAAGGCTTGCCCGTTTCCAGCATGTGTTGCACCCGCGCCAGCGTTTTTTGTTCGCCACAAAGGGATAAAAATGCTTCGCGCTCCAAATCCAATAGGTATTGTTCGGATACTAATTGTGGGCTCGTGAGATCGGCACCACAAAGCACCCAGGCAATTTTCTTGGCAATCACAATATCGTGTTCGGTGGCGTATTTGCCCAATTCGAGGGTATGTGCGGCGGCGTACAAAGCGCCCAAACCCGTGCGACCCAACACAAACACGTCTTTGCGCTGAATTGGTTTGATATAATTGTCGCTCAAGGCAAGCACTTTCGCTTTTGCTTCGGAAATATTACGGGCTGCATTGTGTACAATACTGTCCTTTTTAGGCAGCAAATACCCCAATTTGAAGGCTTCGTCGGCGCTCGTGGCTACTTGGGCGGTTGCAATAATTTTAAACTGTTCGATCAAGGTCGGGATTTGTACATCACCTTCGCGGGTAATAATATCGGACGTGCGCACTGCAAATTCTTTGGTACCGCCGCCGCCTGGAATGATCCCTACACCCACTTCTACCAAACCAATATAACTTTCGGCTGCTGCAACCACCGCGTCGGCGTGCATAGAAAACTCGCAACCACCGCCAAACACATAACCCTGGGTGGCAATCACCACCGGAATGGCCGAATAACGCAGGCGCATGGAGGTTTGTTGGAATAAATTAACCGCCATATTCAGTTCGTCCCACTCCTGTTGGTAAGCCATCATGGCAATCATCATCAAGTTGGCACCCACGGTAAAGTTTTGCGCATTGTTGCCAATCACCAAGCCTTTCCAGCCTTGTTCTTCGGCAATTTGGACCGAATCGTTCAATCCGCGCAAGATACCTTCGCCGATTGCATTCATTTTAGAATGGAATTCGAGGCACAATACACCGTCGCCGATGTCATGCAAGGTGCATTCGGCATTTTGGTACACCGGCTTTTGGTCGCGGTAGTTATCCAAGAGGATAAAGGATGCACCGCCGGGCAATGCCTCATAGGTTTTGCTGGCCGGGTTGTAACACAAGCGCTGGCCATTTTCGGATTTATAAAAAGTGGTATGTCCTGCGGCGAGCATGTCTTTTACCCAGGCAGGTATTTGTTCTCCACGTGCTTCAGCGGCACCAACACCTTCTGCCACGCCCACCATATCCCAATATTCAAAGGGACCTTTTTCCCAGGCAAAGCCCGCGCGCAAGGCATCATCAATAGCGTAAAGGGTGTCCGAAATTTCAGGAATGCGGTTGCTGGCATAGGCGAATAAGCCCAGGAAAGAGCGTTGCAGCAATTCGGCGCCCTTATCGTCGGCTTTAAAAATAGCCTTCATACGGCGGGGCAATTCCTCAATTTGCTTCAAGGTATCAAGAATCGGCAATTTCTGTTTTTCACTTACCGCGTATTCGAGCGTATTCAGGTTTAAAGCCAAAACGACCGGGCGACCTTTAGCATCTTTTTCGGCCGTTTTTTTGTAAAAACCTTGACCGGATTTATTACCCAAAAACTTGTTATCGATCAAAAACTGCAAAAACGCCGGGATGGTAAAAGCGCCAATTTGCTCGTCATTGGGACAGTTTTCGCGCATGCCATTGATTACATGCACGGCGGTATCCATGCCCACCAGGTCACCCAGGCGGAAAGTACCCGTTTTAGGTCGGCCAATTGCAGGACCGGTCAATGCATCCACCGTATCAATGCCGAGACCCAGTTCGTGGGTGAGTTGGAATATTTTGGCCATTGCGTACACGCCCACCCGATTGGCAATAAATGCCGGGGTATCTTTGCAAAGCACCGTTTGTTTGCCTAATACCACATCACCGAAGTGCATAAAAAATGCAATTACATCAGGGTGTGTTTCGGCCGTTGGGATAATTTCCAGCAAACGCATGTAGCGCACCGGATTGAAGAAGTGCGTTCCGCAAAAATTTGCGCGGAAATCGTCGCTGCGTCCTTCGGCCATCAGGTGAATAGGGATGCCCGAAGTATTGGATGTAATGAGTGTTCCTTTGGTACGGAATTTTTCCACCCGTTCGAACAGTTGTTTTTTTATATCAAGACGCTCTACCACGACTTCAATGATCCAGTCTACCTCCTTGATTTTGGGCAAATCGTCTTCAAAATTGCCGATTGTAATGCGGCTGGCAAATTTGTTGTCGTAAAAAGGGGCGGGTTTTGCCTTCAAGGCATTTTGCAATGCGGTAGCGGCCATGCGATTGCGGGCGGCTGGATTGCTGGCTTCCGTTTCTTTCAAATCGAATGGAAGGATATCGAGCAACAGAACTTCAAGGCCACAACCGGCCAATTGCGCTGCGATGCCGGTGCCCATGAGGCCCGAACCGAGAACGGCTACTTTGCGAATGCGTTTGTTGAGCATAGGTATTGGATCAGTAAAATGGAAAATTGGCAGTACTTGCAGAAAATAGCGGATTTTCGCTCTGCGAAGGTAGGCTGTACCAGACAATTTCTGAAAATAATTATCAATGAAACAGCCCTGCCAGATAAATTCTGACAGGGCTGTGTGGTATGCTTTTTAAAAAAGGTCAATCATTACCTTTTTTCCAATTTTTGTGTGGTAAGAATCCGTTTGCTTTTATCGATCAATTGAACCAGGTACATACCTTTGGGCAAATCAGAAACGGCATATTGCTCTCCTTTGGTGTAGGTAAACAATTTGACTTTCCGGCCAGCCATGCTGATCACACTAATTTCACCCACCAAGTCGGAATGATCTTCCACCGAAATAAATTCAGTAGCGGGATTTGGGAAAACGGATAAATCGGGTCGGGATTGATTTTGCGCACCCAGCGCCACAGAACTCAACACGAAGGCAAAAACAAGTAAGAGAAATTTCATAGGCTGATTAGAAAAAAGGCCGTTCACATATTGATTCGCGGTCGAAAAACAACAGGGTGTAGGGCAATGAAAAAAATGATGTAACAATTGGATTAGAACGTAGGAGCTAATTTAAGTAAATTCAACGGTAAGGACCAAGGAAAGTTTGGTCGCTTGACAAATAATTAACGATTCTGACACAATATTTTAAGTATCGTTAATATTGGTACAAATCTAAGCCACTTTTCTTTTCGAAAAATACGCAATTTTCGGTATTTTATTTAGCCGCCTGGTTCAGACGGAAAATTGCCCGTTTCCAAATTAAACTTTTTGATCTGCTTTTCGCCTTCTGGTTCCAGCAGGTCTTCATATTCCATGGTAACCAGTTGGGCTGCTTTTACAATCTGGGTAATGCTCACGGTGCGTACTTTTTCAGCACGGTTCATTACGAAGTCGTGATGGGGGTCGCCCACACTGCCATGATGGTGTAAATCAAGTATGCCCCCTGCTGATATTGGGTGCACCGCCAACCAATCCTGAAATACTTTTTCCCGCACCTGCTGCATTTCAGGCGGGTAAAGGGTAGCGGAACACCAGAAATGACTGGACTGTGGGTCTAATTTGTTTAAAAAACGTTGATCTCCGTCCCAGCGCAACTCAATGGCCGTGTTTGTTTGAAAAAACAGGAAGGTAAAAGGCTCAATCCCTTGAAAGTCGTAGTTTTCAAAAAAAGCATGCGGATCGTCCCACGTAAAAAAATCAAGCAGGACCAGTCCGCGGCTACGTCGGTAAGGTGGTTGGTGCTGATGTTTGAGAAAGGCTCCATTGAGCAAACAAGCCGTTTTACCCGCTTGGGAGGTGACAATCCAGGTTCCCCCCGCTTTTGTATCCTTCGGAAAAAAGAGGTGATCCCCTAAAATCGTTTCTTCTGAAATGACTTTAGGGGATCGAGTGGGCGCTTCATCCCGATTATGGGTAAGGATAAAACCCTGATTATAAGGCAAATATGTTACAGTACACATTATTTCATTCGACGGTACATGGCATACTTAGCCAAGCCAGCCCGTTGAAAAAAGTGGCAAATTGAAACCCGTAAAACGCCCATACCATATTTCATGCTTCTGCTGAAATTGATGCTGGAGGCTTCTTCGAAATATTTGGTAGGACAAGTCACTTCCCCAATATCAAAACCGGCATAAATGATTTGCGAGAGCATTTCATTGTCGAATACAAAATCATCATTGTTCTGATTGAAATCGATGGTTTCGAGCACATTTCGGCTAAACGCGCGGTATCCGGTATGGTATTCGGAGAGTTTATAATTGACCAACAGGTTTTGGCTGAAGGTGAGAAAGCGGTTAAAGATGTACTTATACATCGGCATACCGCCCCGCAAAGCGCCCATACCTAGGATGCGGGAGCCCAGCACCACCGGGTACAAATCTTCACCGATGATATTCACCATCGATGGAATGAGCTTGGGCGTGTACTGGTAGTCGGGGTGCAACATGATGACAATATCGCCCCCAAGGTCGAGCGCCTTGTTGTACAGGGTTTTTTGATTGCCTCCGTACCCTTTATTTTTTTCATGTACCAACACGTGTCGAATACCCAATTGTCGGCCTAGCTCCGCCGTATTATCGGTGCTGTGGTCATCGCAAAGAATCACCTCATCCACAATATCAAAAGGGATTTCGCTGTAGGTTTTGGCTAAGGTTTTGGCGGCGTTGTAGGCCGGAAGCACCACAACGACTTTTTTATCTTTATACATGGCAAAAAAATAACAGGTCAGAAAAGGCAAATTACACCCTTGGTTGGGGTGTTTATGCTTCAGTTTCGGGTGTCTCGGAGGTCGTTTCCGTTTCGGGTGCAGCAACTTCCTTATTGGTTTCAGCGTCCGCCGTAGCTTCGGTTTCAGCCAATTCGGCTTCTTTTTTCACTTCTTCAAAAATGCCTTTGTCGATCATAAAATTGAACCACTTGATGCACTTTTTGATGTCATTAATGTGTACCCGTTCCTGGTCGTGTTCGGGCAGGATTGCGGTAAAGTAAGCCCGAAATTGCGCGCTGTTGGAATCCGAGGCAACGGGTGGATTGGTTTCCAGTTGATCGAGCATTTTCTGAAAAACATCCGTCAGCGTAACCGTTCCTTCTTCGGTATCGGTATAAATGGCAATCGTAGCCAAGGGGGTTACTTGTTGTTGGCGCACGGGCACAAATCGGGTGCGGCCTTCCTGGCGGTCTTCAATCACCAATCCATTGGAGCGGGTGGAAACCAACTTATGAACGCCTGGAACGCCGGCGATCACCAAAAATTTATCTAAATTCATGTAAACTGTGGTTAAAGTGGGGTTGCTGCAATGCAAGCCACTTTGCGTTGTTGTAATTCGGGTTATCCAGGTAATCGCGGAACTGCGCTTACACCGTCATGATTTCTTTTTCCTTGGTAGCGATCACTTTTTCAATTTGCTCCACAAATTTGTTCACCATATCCTGCACTTCGGTTTCTTTGCGTTTGCCCATATCTTCTGCCAAACCGTCTTTTACCGCTTTTTTAATCGCATCCAGGGTTTTGTGGCGCGCATTACGAACGCCTACTTTACCGTCTTCACCGGCTGCTTTTGCTTTTTTAGCCAATTCTTTGCGGCGTTCTTCGGTAAGGGGTGGTACCGAGAGGCGAATGATTTCTCCGTCATTGGCAGGGGTCATACCCAGGTTGGAGTTGATGATAGAGCGTTCAATAGGCCCCAACATGTTGCGTTCCCAAGGCTGGATGATGATGGTACGGGCATCCGAAACTTGCAGGTTTGCGACCTGGCTGATCGGAACCGGATTTCCATAATACTCCACTTGAATATCCGAAATCAGTGCAGTAGAGGCTTTTCCGGTACGGAGTTTTGCCAATTCGTGATCCAGGTGTTCGAGTGCTTTTTCCATTGCGGCCTTCGCTTCGGCCATTGCTTTATTTACGTCTTCCATGATGCAGATGATAATTTGTTTGGGCTGAAAAGACTTCCCGGGCGTAGTTGTTTTATTTGCGGCCGCAAGTTTTCAAAAATTAGCGTTAAAAAACAACGTATTTTGCAGATGAATCACACAATTTGTCAGAAAAGCGTGCTCTGGCAAAAAGTAGCATTGTTAAGTTTTCCATTTTTTGGAAAAAGCGCTTGAAAAAATCTACTTGTGTGTACCTTCGGCACTACTTATGCCTGAATTACAGGAAATAAAACGGACCTTATCGCGCATCGAGAAATTGGAGCGCGAAGTTAACCTGAAGCAGTTGCAAATCAACAGCTTGCTGGCGATCACGCAAGCTATTAATGAAAATGTTTCTTCTGACGGGTTATTCAACATGTACAATTCTTTTCTCCGCTGGGAGATTGGGATCCGTAAAATGGCGCTCTTTTTCAAAGAAACAGGCAAATGGGAATGCATGACCTGGCTGGGCATACCAGATACCTTGCTGGATTGCGATTTGGAACTGGAACTTTCCAAGTTTAGAACCACCAAAGGCCTGGAAAACTCGGAGCATCCCCTTATCCGCGAGTTTGACCTGGTGATTCCTGTTTTGCACAAAGATGAGCCCATTGCCTATACGTTTATTGGTGGTTTTGCGGAAGACGATGATGTATATAATAAGGTGCAGTTTGTTACCACCATTACCAATGTGATTGCGGTGGCCATTGAAAACAAACGCCTGTTCAAGCAACAGTTGCGCCAGGAGGTGCTCAACCGCGAGGTGGAGGTGGCCGCAGAAATACAACGTACGTTGGTGCCTGCGCGTTTGCCTTCCGGTAAAAATTACCAGTTATCGAGCATTTACAAGCCCCATTTTGCCGTAGGCGGCGATTATTACGATGTGGTGGAGTTCCCGGATGGTCAGATCGTGTTTTGCATTGCGGATATTACGGGCAAAGGGGTCCCTGCGGCTTTGTTGATGGCCAATTTTCAGGCAAATTTCCATGCACTGGTGGCCCGGCGACCTTCTATGGAAGACATGGTGCATGAATTGAATGCGGCTGTTTGGCGGGTAACGCAAGGCGATAAGTTTATCACCCTGTTCTTAGCCAAATACGATATTGCCACCCGCACCTTGCAATATGTAAATGCCGGACATGCCCAACCGCTCCTGTTGATGAATGGCGAAATTACCCTGCTCAAAAGCGGCTGTACTTCGTTGGGCTGGTTGCCCGAATTGCCTTTTCTGGAAATCGGCGGGTTGTGCCTGACTGGAGAAGCCCTGATTTTCATGTACACCGATGGCCTGACCGACGTGCGCAATGAAGCGGGTGAGGATTTTGGTGAAGACAAATTGACTGCTTTTTTGCAACAGCATTCGGACTTGAATGCCAAAGATATGAACACCCGGTTACTGGCGCACGTGGAAACCTTCCGCGAACGCGCGCCTTTCCCCGATGATATTACTGTATTAACCTGTAAAGTTTTTTAGCGATGACGACCCAACCCTTCCAACTCCTTGTAAATGGCCAATATTCCATAGAAGCGATGCCTGAAGATGCACATCAAATTGATGTTGTGCAAGAACAGGAGCATGTAATGCATGTATTAAAGGGCGGACATGCATACCGCGCTGAATTTGTATCGGCAAATGATGCGACGAAAACCTATACGTTTAAAATTGCCGGTAATAACTACGAGGTTAAAATTGAAGACCATTACGACCGCCTGGTGAAGCATTTAGGTCTTACTGCCCATAGCCATGTTAAAATGAATACCGTAAAGGCTCCAATGCCTGGTATGGTGCTTGGTATTATGGTTACGGAAGGTCAGGACGTGCAAAAAGGCGACCCGCTCCTGATCCTGGAAGCCATGAAAATGGAAAATGTGCTCAAAGCAGTTGGGGAAGGCCGCGTGAAAGCCATTAAAGTACAAAAAGGCACAGCAGTCGACAAAAATCAACTGCTGATTGAAATGGAATAGCCGCGTTTATTCGCTGCCTTTGATTACAATGTTATCGATTAACCGCACGG
This sequence comes from uncultured Bacteroidota bacterium, assembly GCA_903905445.1. Taxonomy (GTDB): domain Bacteria; phylum Bacteroidota; class Bacteroidia; order Chitinophagales; family Saprospiraceae; genus M3007. The sequence goes on along the minus strand of CAIVGO010000551.1, from coordinate 3,107 downwards.
TGCCTGCAAACGCAGCAGTACAAGCTACTACAAATGCTGCATCCTGCCAGTTTTCTACCGCTTGCAGTGTAATACCATCGACCAGTTCGAAATATTCGGGTTGCAGACCGGAAGCCGCCAGTTTTTGCATGGCGCGTGCCTCAATTTTATGGGCACTTTCTTCCTGAAATGCGGTTTTTGCCTCCCGCAAAACCTGATAGATCACCGGCGAAACTCGGCGCATTTCGGGGCTAAGTCGCGTATTTCTGCTCGACATGGCCAATCCGTCGGGCTCCCGCACGGTTGTACACATCACCAGTCGGATGGGCGAATCCAATTGCCGCAACATATCCCGTACAATGCTCAATTGCTGAAAATCCTTTTGCCCCATGAGCAACTGGTCTGGTTCCACGATGTCTAACAGGCGTTTGACGACCGTGGCCATGCCCTTGAAGTGGCCTGGACGAAATACGCCTTCCATCACCTTATCTAAGGGGCCAAAATCAAGTTGTACCGTCAAGTCTATGCCGGGTGGATAAATTTCATCGACCGGCGGCATCAGCAGGGCATCACAACCCGCGGAGATGAGTGCCGCAACATCCTGCTCGGGCGTACGCGGGTACACCTCCAGGTCCTTCCGATCGTTGAACTGGGTTGGATTTACAAAAATGCTAACTACCGCAATATCACAAGCGGATTTAGCTTTCTGCACCAAGTCCAGATGCCCCGCATGCAAGGCGCCCATGGTGGGCACAAATCCGATTGATTTCTTTTCCGCACGCGCAGCATGTAAAAAAGCCTGCAAATCGGCCACTTTTTGAAAAATAAACATAAATAACAGGTTTCAAGCGCGCAAAGGTAAAAGGAGTGGTGGTACATCGCTTACCTTTGGCAAAAGAATCCTGCCACCTATGCAACAATTGAAAACAGCTGTCCGCTCAACGACCGAAACCCCTGCTTTTTCATCCTTATTTGCCTGGAAATTGAGTTTCTGGTTGGTTTTTGGCGTGAGCACTTTGTTTTTTTGGCCCCTTTGTCTTGATTTGTACCTCGCTCCCCGCTTTTTTTCATTGGCTTTTAGTCTGCTCGTCGCCGGATTCCTGTTGCGCAAATCCTTGTATGCCCAGGCCGACTGGCGGGTGCATGGTTTTGATTTTTGGATGTTGGGCTGGTATGTGTTCAACACAGCGAGTATATTTTGGGCATATAGCTGGTCGGAAGCGGTGTTTTACAGTCAAAAAACAGGATTGCTCTTATTGGTGTATTGGTTGGTAAGACAGGGATTTGAAATTCAGGAAGGCGTAGTTCGGCAAACATTGCGTCAGTTGGTCACGGTGCTGGCCAGTGTGGCATCGGTCATTGTACTGGTACAAATTGGCTGGGCGTTTTCGGAGCGGGGCTTGGACAATGACACCTTATATGAATATGTCAACGGTGTTTTTGGCAATAAAAGTTTGACGACCGACTTTTTGTGTTTGATGTTGTTTTTGCATTTTTTGCTTTGGCGGGATTTAAGGTTAAAATTTGTAGGACCAACATTGGCGTGTACCCTGATCTTGCTCATCCTGGTGTTGCAAACCCGAACGGTATATTTGGCCTTGGCTGCGGGCATTTTGTTTTATGGCGTGGCACGGGCATTTACAGATCCTGCCTTTCGACCTGTATTTTTGAAGCGAATTTTGCCGATAGGCTTGCTTTTTGGGGCTATTTTAGTCCTTTTTTTACAATGGAAGGGGGGCGGTTCCATGGTAGAGCGTTTGAATCCTGCCAATTACCTTGAAAGTGCATCGGCCAATGAGCGGCGTTTTGTGTGGTATAAAACCAATGTACTCAATGCCGATCATTTTTGGTGGGGCGTGGGCGATGGCAGTTGGAAGTTGTGGTTTCCTTCCAAAAATATTGAGGGTGGTTATCGATTGCAGGAGCAAAATGTGGTGTTTACCCGGGCGCACAACGATTATCTGGAAGTACGGGCTGAGTTGGGGATATTAGGGGCGTTTTGGTTTTGTGCCTTATTTGGTTTGTCGTTTTTGAGTGGGATCATGGCTTTGCGCATGGAGCAGGCACAAACACAGCGCAACGAAATATTATGGCTTTTGTCGGGTTTATTGGCCTATTGCGTGATACAATATTTTGATTTTCCGCGTGAAAGGCCCGAATTACAAGCCCTGTTGGGTTTGATGCTCGGCTGGCTGGCTTGGCGCACGAAAGGGTTTTGGCAAAAAGGGCCAGGTATGGTGGTCGGAACGGGACGCAAAATAGGGGGATATGCTGCTGCGGTGGTGTTGGTTTTTTGTTTGACCATTGGCTGGTATCGGATACAAGGCGAAATGCACAATGTGTCCATGTTGAAAGCCCAGGTAGCAAAAAACTATGCAAAAGTGGCCAAGGAAGCAGCATTAGCGGCCAATGTTTTTTACGAATACGACGATGTCGCCTTGCCGATGCCGTACCACCAGGGTTTGGCGCTGGCACACCTCGACCGGATCGAGGAAGCCGAAGCTGCATTTGAAATGGCCTACTGGATGAACCCTTGGAGTTTTGCGGTGACCAACAATTATGCGACCGTCCTGGCACAAGTGGGTAAATTGGACGAAGCCATTCTGTTGTTTGAAAAAACAGTGGCTACTAATCCAAAATCAGATGAAGGTAAATCAAACCTTGCCTATTTGTACATGAAAAAAGGCGATGTAGAGCAAGCGATGGCATGGTATCATAAAATTGACACCATTGTAAAGCCACAAACCGAACAGGATCGGCTAAAAAACGAACAGACGAAAAGAGACCAAGTAGAATTGTTGAAAATTTTGCAAGATCTCCAGAAATAAAAGCACTTTGTTCCAACCTTAGCTACCTTCGCACTGTTTAAATTCAATTCTTTCAGTTTTATTTGAAAACAGGTAAAGCGGTCTTTTTTTCGCTTTACACACCTGGCTGACACCCATGAATAGTACGTCTGCCCCTCTTAACAGGACACTGGATACCATTAAACAGCCCATTACGGCTGAACTGGATATTTTCGAGGATCGTTTTCGCGATGCCATGCGCAGCAAAACGCCCTTGCTTGATAAAATCACCTGGTATATTGTTCAACGCAAAGGCAAACAAGTGCGGCCCATGTTGGTGCT
>CAIVGO010000550.1 GCA_903905445.1 uncultured Bacteroidota bacterium | reverse complement strand
TGCAACTGACAACAGCGTCATTCCAACTTTTTGCTGAATCATTTGAAGCAAACTTTTCATTGTTAACAAAATTTTGAGTGAAAATGTGAAAATAAAAAAAGCATTGACTGTACCGAGGATTCGGTACGGTCAATGCTTGGAAGGATACTCACAGCATGTAAACCGAGTACAGTTTCTTTTCATAGTGATTAAAAAAGGATATCAAGTGTCCTGTAAAAGGAGTAAAAAATCGGTCTGAATGGGTAGCGATCAAACAGCACAAAATCAAATGGATGCTACCACATGGAGCAAGCCTAAACTTGCAACATACTAAAACGGAAATTGTACAGGAGGGAAGAAAAAAGCGCGCGATAGGGCTTTTACGATAAATCAGTCAATCAGAAATGACTGGAATTAAGCTTCACTCATGAGATTTGCAATCCCGGATTAAATGGTTTTTTCGAATTGCACGTGCAAATATAAAACAAGTTTTGAAAGTAGGATGCTTTTTACATTCTTTTATTTGTAAAAAGGCATGGGAACTTTACGAAAACAGGACAAACTTTTGAAAAAAGCCCCCCTGCAAACTTTTTGCAGAGAGGCCATCCCAAAAACCAATTGTTAAAGACATCTATCGTTTATCCCGTGTTTGGGCGGGAATAATTTTATGTGGGGGGGGGGCCGGTGGGGTGCTGCCGATTGGGGTGACCGATTGAGGGGCTGCCGATTGGGGGGCGACCGCAAGGGTCGCGGCTACTGGGCTGGTGCGGTGTCGGGTGTTGCGGTCACTTTGTTTTTACGTGCGAACGCATACGAAACACTTAACTCATGCGACCCTCCATTGTATTGCTGAAATTTGGAGAACGAAAGATCGTAGGTGTAGAACAACTGAAATTGTTTGTATTTCGTACCGATCATAAAGGCTGCCGCACCTTTGTCGCTCGGACGGAACGTGAATGCCGCGATCAATTTTTCATCCAAAAAACGCCCCTGTACATTCATATCAATTTGATATGGGGTATCCCGAATTTGACGTAATGCTAACGAAGGAATGATTTTAAAATTTTGACTTGGCACATCAATAATATAACCCAGTTGGAATACATAATGCTCAAACAGGTTGGTTGTTTGCGTGGCACCATCTACCGGCACATCATCAAGGCGTGTACGTACAGTATTTGGAAGTGCGATGCTAATAAAAAAGCGATCGTCATACAATACATTAGCACCAACAGATGCATCGAATATTTGTTGTCCACTCGCAAGTCCTTCTAAAGTTGCATCGTTTCGGTCAACCAAATCATTATTTAACAAGTCGTTATTAATTCCTCTACGCAGGAATTCGGTAGATAAACCCAAGCCAATTTTAGCTTTCTGGATTCGAAAACGGAAAGCATAGTTGAGTTGTAATTTTACCAAACTCATGTCACCTACTTTTTCCGTGAAAATACCACCACCGAGCGCAAGTTTGTCCGTTACAGGTCCACTATACATGGCCGTATAGGAGGTAGGATTGCCTTTAAAACCTGCCCACGAATTGCGGGTGTTCAGAATTAATTGGTGCTGTCCGTCAAAACCGGTGTATGCTGGATTAATCAAAACCGGCAAAACTTGATATTGCGCATAGCCAGCCTGTTCCTGCGCAAATGCAGCAAGGCTACAAAGGCCTAAGATTAAGGTAAAAACTGTCTTTTTCATCGTATTAGGATATGGAGATGATGAAGGTTGATGTGAATGGGATGAGATTAACGGAGCAAATTGAGGTAACCTTTTTCTTGTTTCTGGTTGCCATCCTCGTCCGTATAATTCAGGATATAGAAGTATGCACCTTCCGCCAGTGGTTGACCACTTTTGGTAGTACCCTTCCAGTTGTTTGTCAAGTTGTTGTAGTTGGTCGTTTCAAAAACCAATTGACCCCAACGGTTGTAGATTTCAATGGTATTTTCAACTTTTTCAATGCAAGTTATCAACATGTAATCGTTGTTGCCATCTTGCTCACCTGGTGTAAGTACTGGACGAACGCGGATACATCCATCTGGTGGGTAAGGCACCGTGTCCATACCAATTGCTTTACAGCCATTTGCATCGACCAAAATAAAGGAAACTGGCTCTCCTGCACACAAGGTGGAAGCCCGGTTTCCTGTGCCGGAATGGCCAAAGCCTCCAGACCAGGTAACAGCGCTAGGCGCTACGGCTCCTTGTGCTACTAAGATAATTTCGCCATCGCAGGAGCTGAAAGAAGTGGGTTCAATTTTCGTATAAGCCAATACGATTGCTTCCGGCTCCGGAACGGTTACACCATACGTAGTGGTTATATTGCTCGCATCGGTAATGGTTACCGTGTAAGTTTCGCCGCACAAGTTGATTGCTTGTGAAAAGGCATTGGAATTGGCTAACTGATCCACCTGATTGGTTGACCATTTAATAATATATGGACCAACGCCACCCAACACGCGTACCCGCGCAATGGCATCACATTCGCCATTACAAGTAGGCTGGTTGATGATTAATGCATTAACTTGTAGCGGTTGTGGCGCGGTAAGTTCATCAGACCAAACAGATACACAACCCAGGGCATCGGTTACCGACACGGAATAAACACCCCCGCAAAGCGTATTATTGGTAGCAGTGGTAACGCCGTTGCTCCAAAGAATATTG
>CAIVGO010000549.1 GCA_903905445.1 uncultured Bacteroidota bacterium | reverse complement strand
TGTTGGTTTTATGCGATGCGGGGCAATGGATTTTACCAGGTATTGTCGTTTGGGCTGGTATTTATGTTGTACCGGGAGCAGCGTTACCTGGACCGTTTTTTGAGTTGGACCATCATTTTATCGCTCATTGGAACGGCTTGGGGTTTTCGGCAGATGATTACCGGGGTAGATGAGGCAGAAGCGAAATGGCTGTATGTAGATGGATTTGCGCTCACGCATATGTTGGCCGGTGTATTGCGCGTATTTTCGTTTTATTCGGATGCTGGGCAGTTTGGTGCCTCCCAGGCGCATGTTTTTGTGGTGTGTGCGATTATAGCGTTGGGGCCGGTATCTACCAAACAACGCATTTGGTATGGAATCGGGGCCATCTTTTGTTTCATTGGTTTTGCGGTATCGGGTACGCGGGGGGCCTTGGCAGTGCCTGCATTGGGCGCGGTGACCTATTTGGTGGTGAGTAAGAATTTTAAAATTCTGATATTAGGCCTGGCCATGTTGGGCAGTGTGTTTTATGTGTTGAAATACACCAAAGCCTTTCAAAGTGTAGAGCAGGTAAAGCGGATGCGGACGGCCATGGACCCGGAAGATGCCTCTTTTCAGGTGCGGTTGAAAAACCAGCGCACTTTTGCCCGCCACTTGGCTACCCGACCTTTTGGTGGTGGTATCGGGGCGGCGGGTTATTGGGGTTTTCGATTTAATCCAAACAGTTTGCTGGCCAATACAGCCACAGACAGTTATTATGTGAAAATATGGGCAGAGACCGGCATTATCGGGATTTGTTTGCATTTGTTTATGTTCGGGTGGTTCGTAGGGAAAGGAGGGCATGTTGTCTGGCATCTCAAGGACCCCGTACTTCGGGTTAAAATAGCCGGTTTGTATAGCGGCATGACGGGTATCATGTTTGCCAGTTACGGCAACCAGGTGTACAGTCAGTTACCAACCGGTATTTTGATGGGTATCAGTATCCCCTTGATATTCATGGCGCCGCATTTCGACAAACACAATTGATTTAAAATCTTGAATTTCAGTTTCTTATAGTTTATGGATTTCCATAAGCCATAAATCCTTATGCTTCATTTATGATGACAACAATTGCATTGGTACTCAATTTACTCCTCCTGCTTTATTTGGGCTGGGGAGCGCTTTACCAGTTGACCTTTGCGGTGGCGGGTATTTTTTATCGTCCGTTGAAGGTAATTCCAACCCCATTAGCTGCCAATTTGGACGATTATTTGCGCATAAAAGTATTCATACCGGCTTATCGGGAAGATGTGGTCATTCTGCACACGGCAGGAGAAGCACTCAAGCAACAATACCCACACGCACAATATCAGGTGGAGGTCATAGCCGATCAATTGCAGCCAGAAACCCTTCAAAAGTTGCGCGCATTGCCAGTAGGGGTTACAGAAGTACATTTTGAAAAGAGCACTAAGAGCAAGGCGCTGAATGTTGCCTTGCATGCATCGACCAACGATGCGCATGCCATAAATTTTGAACAGGGGGCCGCTGTCGGTGTAGGAAGCGCAGGCAGTCCCCCTCCTTTTTTTGAACCGGATATCGCGGTGATCCTGGATGCGGATAATGTGATGGCGCCCGATTTTTTACAACGGGTCAACCATCATTTTCAGCAGGGCGTACGCGTGTTGCAAGGGCAGCGTGCCGCTAAAAATCAGCAAACAGGCATGGCCTTATTGGATGCGGCGAGTGAATCGGCCAACAACCATATCCTTTGTCGGGGCCACCGGGTACTTGGTTTGTCGGCTCGTCTAGCTGGCAGTGGCATGGCCTTTGAATACGCATTTTTCAAAAAAGCCATGTCGGGCATTGATGTGGTGGGTGGTTTTGACAAGGCCCTGGAGTTGTACTGCACAGAAAATCGCGTAAAAATAGCCTACGACGAGCTGGCCATTGTGTACGATGAAAAGGTGAGTGCTTCGGCTTCCTTTGCGCGTCAGAGAAGCCGTTGGATTGCTGCACAATTTGATTTTGCAAAACAAAATCTGCCCAAAAGCATTCCGGCACTTTTGCGCGGCAACATAGATTTTTTCAATAAATCGATTCAAATGGCACTTCCACCGCGGTTGTTGTTGCCTGGTCTATTGTTCATCGGTATGATCCTAAACGCAATCGCCGGATCTGTTTGGATGTGGGGTTGGGCCTTGGCTTTTGCGGCCAATGTATTGAGCTATGCCATTGCCTTGCCGGGCTTTGTTTTTGCTTATAAAAACCTGCATTTGTGGTTGCAAATACCGGTAGCGTTTTGGGCAACCATTCGGGCGATGATGCGCATGAAAGAGGCGCGCAAAAAATTCATTGTCACGCCCAAAACCGTTATTCATACCAATCCGGAGCAGCCGGTTTAACCTTTTATACTTCGCGCTGTATTGTTTTGTGCATGGCCTTCGGCCTAAATCATTGACAATCAGCGCTCAGCATGACAATGAATGCAGCCTTTCAGGCGGCGTTTAGTATAACTCAAAATATTCGCTTTAAAATCAGTTCGTTATGGGAGAAGGAATGCCTTGGAACATTATCATGATTTTTTTTGTGCTGGGGGCGCTGTTGGGTGCCAATGCAGGAAAAAATGAATTGATTCGGCGCGACGCCATTCCCAAAAAGGATGGAGAGCAACCCTACGATTAATCGACAATTGCTTTAACATGAAAATTCTGTTTATCTGCAAAGCCCTTCCGCCCGAGGTTTCCGGTGGTATTCAAACCCATACCTGGAAACTATCGGAATGGCTGCAAAAGCTTGGAAATGAGGTGCATATCCTCACCTCTGGCCGATTTTTAGGTTCCGTGCAGCGTGAAATGCGGGAAGGGATTCAATTAATTCGGATCCCTTATTTTCCGGGGCGCAAGTTGCCTTTTTTGTCCAAATGGGCCGAAGAATGGGCGTTTAGCGTAGCCACCCAGGCCTGGCTAAAGCGCAACGCAGCCGGGTATGACATCGTGCATGTGCAAGGCCGCAGTGGTTTTGCTTTTCCGGGTTGTCAGGCACAAGTCCCGGTTGTGACCACTTTTCACGGACTCATTGGCGTTGAAAACTATCGGGCTACCCAGGGCGTAAAAGGCAGCTGGTCGGATCGTTACCATGAACGGTGGGCGACCAAACTGGAGCACCGCGCTTTGCACCATTCGGACGCGAATATCGTGGTGAGCCAGGAAATGCGCGATGAGTTGGACCGTATCCATCCGACCGATGCGACCCCGATTTACATCATTCCCAATGGAGTAGACGTGCCTAAATTGCCCGAAACGGCCCCGGATGCGCGTTTTAACACCTTGTTGTTTATCGGTCGAATTGTACCGATCAAAGGCGTCTTTGCTTTAATAGAAGCCATGCAGCAAGTGCATACTCCCATTCGCCTGGTGATGATTGGTGCGGGTGCGAGCAGGCCCGAGTTGGAGAAAATAATTGCGGCGACTGGGTTGCAGGACCGTGTACATTTTACAGGCGTATTGGACCAGGCGGGCGTATTTGGGTGGATTCAGCAATCCTTTGCGCTGGTGTTGCCTTCGCGGCATGAGTCGCAGGGCATCGTATTGTTGGAAGCCAATGCCTGTAAAAAACCGGTGATTGCCTCCCGCATTGATGGTATTACGGAAGTTGTAACGGATGGTGAAAATGGTTTATTGACCACGATGGATGTTCCCAGTGAATTGGCTGGGCATATCAACTGGATGTATGATCATCCGGAAGCGGCTGCACAAATGGGGCAACGCGGTCAGGAAATTGTAAAAGCCAAGTTTTCCTGGGAAAAAATAGCTTTAGAAACCATCGCCTTATATACGCGGCTGATCCGGACCAAGCAAAAAGCAGGTCAGGTGTCTGGAGCATCCGTTGTAAATGATTTAAAACCAGTTGTTTAAGCGGAGCGTTAGCAACAAGACGGACAAAAGAACATGAAGTTAGGAGCGATTCAGAAATTGGTGCAAAAAGTGCTGGGTAACCATGCGCTGATGGCGAGTTTGGTACAACAGGCATTTGCGGTACTTCAGTTTGTGGTAGCGGCGCGTTGTCTTACTCCTGATGCGTTGGGTAGTTGGGCCATGTTTTTGACCTTAATTTCCTTTATTGAAATGGCGCGGGTAGGGTTAATTCAGGCGGCTTTGGTCAATTTTTTTGCCAAGCATGAAGTTTCCGAGCAGTCCATGATAGGAGGGTCTGCCCTGGGCTTGAGTTTAATGTTTAGTGTTGGGTCGTCGGTGGTTTTGGCCCTGATTGGCTTCGCGCTGCGTCAGGTATGGCTGTTGCCCGAATTGCCGGGCTTATTGGGTAGTTATATCGGCATTGGCGTACTGATTGCGATATTAAGGTGGTTTGACGCGGTACAAATGGCGCGCATGGAGTTTGGGGGTATTTTGCGCGGCAGTTGGATCTTCGGCATTTCGTATTTAGCGTTTGCCTTGACCTATTATTTTGTGTACAGCGGCCTTACGCCCTGGGTATTGTTGATGCTGCAGGTTCCAGCGTTTGTATGTACGATTTTGTTGCGTAAAAACAGCATCATTCGGGCTTTGGCTGCGATTCGGGTGCGTTGGGATTGGATACGACAGATTTGGCAGTATGGTCGATTTGGGTTGGGGACCAATTTGAGTTCGATGTTGTTTCAGCGGGTAGATGTATTGTTGTTGGGTGCGGTGGCGACGCCTGCGGCCTTGGCGGCCTACAACATAGCGACCCGTTTGATAACCTGGCTGGATTTGCCCTTAAATGCGGTATCACAGTCCATATTTCCCAAAATTGCAGCGGAGTATTATTCGAAAGGCATGGCGGCGATGACCCAAAAATGTGAAGAAGCGACCGCGCAATTATTATCCATTGCGATTCCACTGACCCTGGGTACGTTCATTGGAGCAGAACTCTTGGTGTATATGCTGGCGGGCGACCGATATCCGGAGGCGGCGACGTTTTTGCGGATATTGGTCCTCGCTGGGCTTGCGAAGCCTTGGGGGCGGTTATTGGGACTGGCCTTAGATGCTTCGGGGCAGCCCCAATGGAATTTCAGGATGGTGAATTTCAGTTTAATTGTAAATTTAGTACTACTTTGGGTGATGGTACGATGGATGGGGGTGACTGGTGCAGCGCTTGCATCCACTTTGGGTATTTTTATTACCACCATTTCGGGTCGGTTGTACTTTTTGCGGCGTATACCAATGAGTGGCATTCGTACCCTACATGCGGTATGGCGCTATTACAAGGGCTTCGGAACATCATTGAGATAAAGAAAATTCATGTAGTTGACGCATTAAAAATATAAAAAAATGAGGTCATTACATGTTTTGGCGCTTTATTTGTTAATATAACAAAACATCAACGTTTGGCATTTTTTAACACGCGCATTTTATGAAAGGTATTGTATTTACCGAGTTTTTAAACTTGGTAGAGGCTAAATTTGGCTACGAAATGGTAGACCAAATCATAACTGAAAGTAATTTACCTTCCAAGGGTATTTATACGAACATTGGCACCTACGAACATTCCGAGATCGTTCAATTGGTCACTGCTTTAAGTAAGCACACGAACATCCCCGTTCCAGATTTGTTAAAAATATACGGCATCCATTTTTTTCCAATTTTGGGCAATGGTTACAGCCATTTTTTGACTGGGGTAAAAAGTGGGTTTGAGCTGTTAGAAAGTATTGAACATTACATTCATGTTGAGGTGATCAAACTATATCCGGATGCAGAGTTGCCTCGTTTTGAAAACAGGCGCTTGTCGCCCAATTGTTTGGAAATGATTTACCATTCGAAGCGCAAGATGGCCGATTTTGCGGAAGGTTTGATGCGTTCCGCTTTTGATCATTTTGGAGAAAAAGTTGAAATTGAGCGCGAAAATTTGGAGGCAGATGGTTCGAGTGTGCGGTTTACCATCACCCAAATATAGCGTTTGGATTGGATAATAGAAGCATGGAAGCATTGGAGTTATTAAAACGAAGGGTAGAGCGCGAAGTTGCGGCTCGAAAACTGGCAGAAGCGATCATGGAGCAGAAAGCCCTTGAATTGTATTATGCCAACCAGGAGTTGCGCAACCTGAACGGTAGTTTGGAGCAGACGGTAGCGGAGCGTACCCATGATTATATTGCAGAACAATCACGTTTGAGGTCTTTGATAACGAATTTGGATTCGGGTGTTTTGTTGGAGGATGAGCATCGGAGGGTGATGTTGGCCAATCAAATGTTTTGTGATCTGTTTAATATTCCGGTGGAGCCTGCGCTGATGCGGGGGATGGATTGTACGGAGTCGGCAGAGGTAAACAAGCATTTATTTGCTGATCCGGAACAATTTGTGCAACGGATTGATGAATTGCTGGAAAACAGGCAGTTGGTTATCGATGAGGAGATGGATTTGGCGGATGGCCGGGTTTTTCGGCGAACTTATGTGCCCATTTTTGAAGGAAATGATTATTTGGGGCATTTATGGCGTTATTCGGATGTAACCGATGAGGTTCAGGCGCATGAAACCTTGCGTCATAGTGAGGATAAATACCGGCGGATCATTGAGAACATGGAGTTGGGCCTGATGGAAGTGGACAATGATGGTCGGATTGTTTTGCCCTATCCGCGTTTTTGTGCGATGTTGGGGTATGATCCGGAGGAGTTGCGCGGTCAAATGGCCACGGAAATATTGTTGCCACCGGAGTATTTACCCGTATTGCAGCAGCAAGCGGTTGATCGCTTGGCAGGTAATGCAGGTGTATATGAAGTGCCGATCATTAAAAAAGACGGTAGTTTGATGTGGGCGATGATCTCGGGGGCGCCGATTATCAACATACATGGTACGGTTACGGGCAGTATTGGCATCCATTACGACATTACCCAGCAAAAAACCTTGTACCGCGAGCTGGAAGAATCGAAAAAACGCGCAGAAGAAGCCCAAGAGGCTGAAAAGCAGTTTTTGGCCAACATGAGCCACGAAATTCGGACGCCTTTGAATGCGATCATCGGGATGGCGCATTTGCTGATGGATACCGA
>CAIVGO010000548.1 GCA_903905445.1 uncultured Bacteroidota bacterium | reverse complement strand
CCCGCAGTTTTGGCCAGCAAGTGCAGGGGTTTGGTACGTCCGGTCGGGCTGTTGCTGCGTTCTGGTTGTCGCATACCCAATTTAGACTGAAAATCCTGGGCAAATTCCGAAAAAGCATCATAGCTACGCGCCTGCACCGATTTCGTAATTTTGCTATTGAAAGCGCGTATATCCCCTTGAAAGAGAAAATGCGTTAGAATATTTAAGGAGACAGGGGCTGTATAATAGCGTTTCTGCAATTCATTTCCTTTAAACCAGTATAAATGCGCCAGGGTGTACACCTGCTCCAGGTTGCGGTTGCGAAATACCCCTAAAAGTACGGTATAGTGCTCTTTCGCATCGCCGCCACCGCGGAGTTGTTCCCGGCCGCTTGCCGAATGTCCGTACACCCCGCGCACGTAATCCTCCAGTTTGCGGGTACGTTTGCGGTCTTCAGAACCGGCGGATTGGTTGTAATAACGATCCGGACTGGGATTGAGCAAGGTAATGAGGGCATCTACCAGGGTTGTTTTGCCAGCGCCATTGGCTCCGGTGAGCAAGGCATTTTCGCCAGCCAGGGGTAATTCATATACTTTATCGTGAAATGCCCCCCAATTGAACACTTCAAAACGGTCGAGGCGGAAACCGGCGGCATCCGCATCACTGGAAAAAAGGGTAAATTCGGGTTGGTTCATGCAAGGTTGGCAGTAATGGTTTGCTGTAAATTGAGCAGCTCGTCTGCATCAATAAAGGCTTTCAGGATACGCTTGATTCGATAGCGACTTTCATCTTCATTCATGTTCGTGTTTTCGCCGATTGTCTCCAAAAAACCCATTTCTTTCACTTCTTTTACCGTCTTTTTTACGTCTTTTAGAAATTTTTGTTGCGTGTTGCGTTCTTTAAAAAACAAGACAACCAGTTCGCTGATTTCGCGTAAACTTAAAATAGGTTCTCTACTCGCCGAGTCATGGATGGCATGCTCTTCCAGGCGCTCGCGCAACAACACACATAAAATGGATTGATCGAGGCTAAGGGTTCGCCGCATCATCAAGCGGGGTAAAGCCGTGGCGTTTGCCTCATTGCTGATTACGGGTTGACGCAAAAAAGCAAAGCCTTCGTTGCGGTTTACGATCAGTTGCAACCCAATTTGGGCAAAATAACGACGCAAAGGCAGTTCCTGCACTTTAACCAATTCTGCCCAAAAGCGGGTTTCCTCCTCATAGATTACGCCTTTCAACAAGCGAATCGCAAGCGGCGCAAAACGATCATGGGTTGCGCCCAAGTCATCCATCAACTCTTCCTGCATGTTCTAAATTTTTATCCTGTACAAAAATTACCCGGGGGCCTTCTAAAAAGCGTTCAAGGTCTTTATATAACCGAAAAACATCATAGACCTCCATTGGTTCTTCCGTTGATTTTTGCTTTTGCGTTTGAATAAAATGCCGATTATCGGGTTCCGAGACAATATTCAAATAGGTAAGAAATTCATCCAAGCCATCTTGCAACGGAAACTGATCCACCAATTGAGCAAGGGTAATTTGTTCATTTTCAGCAAGTAAGCGCTCTATTTGTGCGATGATGCGCAACGAAATAGACGCTTCTGTATCCAAACTTAATTCGGGTTTTTCCTGATTGGTTTGATTCGGCAGCGCAAAACCCGATTTTCGTTCATCGGCCTGGGTCTTGAGATTTTTTTCAAGCGGCATTTGAACCATTGCCCGATCGCTGTCTATCTCCCAAAACGGCGCAGCAGAATTTATATTTTGGCTGTAAAAATCGGGATGAACCAGCGCGGCCTTTACTTCCGAGATCCGCCGACGTAACAATTGCCGATCTTGTGCTGCATTTTCTGCCACAATACGGGTAATACGGTCTGCTATACGTCGGTTGGCTTCCAATACAGGCTGTACCTCACCTAATAAATGGCGGTAAAGGCGCACCAGCAACTGCTCCTGATCGTGCGCAATCTGACGCGTTTCCAGCACCGTCAGCAGTTCCTGTACATTGTCCGCAAACTGCCGTTGTCGTTGAGGGTCCCGCAATTCATCAAAAAAACTGTTGAAACTCAAGCCCTGGGGCGTCCGGTCCAGCGCATCCCGCGCATCCAAAGTGGCACCCAGCAACATACCCTTGCTGCCCTGTTGTGCCGCTTGCTGGCGTAACATATCGGTGCGGATACGTTCAAAATGG
>CAIVGO010000547.1 GCA_903905445.1 uncultured Bacteroidota bacterium | reverse complement strand
GTCATGTCAACGACTGAATACGTGGTACCGTTGCCGCTGGCGAGGTTGTCAAAACTGTTGGGTGTAAATATATAATAACGCCAGGGTTTGCCCGGTTGTGGCAAAATCAGCATTTGTGTTGTAGAGGGGTGTCCAAACAAGTTGCCGCCATTGGACATCACCTGATGGTTCCGATTGTACACTTTTTGTCCGTCGGAGTAGAACAACAAATTTCCGAATGCATCCACGGCTACCGCAGCGCCTTCCCGGCTCAATGTTTTTCCATTCCCCAGTACGGTTGGCGGTTCGGTGCTGAAATCCAGACCGGCGCCGTTGCCGAAATACCAAATACTGGCTTGTTGCCCGTCGCAGGCTTGGCAATTACAATCGGTATCAAAACAATCAATCAGCCCATCGTTGTCGTCGTCGAGGTCATTGTTGCAAATTTCTGCAGGACAAAGTTCCGCGCATTCCGTCGTTTCTACCAAATTTTGAAGGTCGGGCGCAACGGTTCTGAAGGATTGTTCAATCGGACTCGGGTACCGCACCAGGGTGACCAACTGTCGGAAAGGCTGAAGTACCGTGGTATTTACGGTGAGCGGCTGCGGTGCCGGACAATCGCTGTATGCCAGCCCCGTGGCAACGCTGACTTTCATCACGGCAATATTTCCCGAGCGCGTGCCGGTGAGGTACAAATCATCGCCGCGGAGCATCATGGGTTTTTCAGCCCGAAAACCGCCGAAATCGCTGTATTTCCAGGCCCAGATCAGGGTTCCTTTCCGGTTAAATTTGATGAGATAGGTGTTTGAATAGCTATTTACATCATAGGCCATCACCACCAAACCATCGGATACGTATTGCACGGTACGCGGATACACCGCGAATTCGGTTGGAAGGGTGTAGCGTTTCGCCCAATTCATGAAAAAATTGCCCAAACTCGTTTCAAATAAGGCGAATTCATTGGTCACAGATGCTTCCCCGGCAAAATCGCCATAAACCACCGTCACCATCGAATCGTTGTCGATGGTAAAATCAGGAGCGTAATTGCGTGCAACTGCGGTGCTTGGGAACAAAGCCATGGCCGACGATTGGTTGTTTCCCTGCAAATCGAACCGCGAAATAGCGCCCCGCATTCCGGAAAAAGCAGCACCATACGTATATCGTCCGCTGGTATAAACGCGCCCATTGTACACTTTGGCCTCCAGGACCCCTTCCGAACTACCGTATGAAAAACCAAACTTCGTGTTGGTCAGCAGCCCCGTAAACCGGTTGATTTCTACCCAGTGGACATCGTCGTCGCTGCCCGGTGCGGGGGAATTGTGGTAGGAATTAAAAAGGATGTAATTCCCGCCAGCCGACTTTTCCACCATGGTAAAATTAACGGTTTGGGGATTTTCGGGATTTTCATGGGCCCAAATAATTTGGTTGGCCGCGGGACTGTATTTAAATGTAAACCCAATAAAGGTAGCGCCGTTGGAACTAAAGCCGCAGCCTACGAGGTTTTTGTCGCTGTCTTCGAAAAAGTAACTGATTTGTTCCGACGCATGCGTTGAAAACTTGAATAAACGCGTCCAGATCAGCGTTCCATCGGGACTTAGGGCCATCAACAGGGTGCTGTCGTTGCGAAATCCGCTCACATAAATGTTGCCATTGGATGCCGAAACAAGGTTGCCGGAGCCTTCATTCACATTGGGCGCACCGTAGTTTTTCAACCAACTTAGGGCACATGTTGAGGTGTTTGGGGCTTGCACCACGATGTATTCATATTTCAAATCCTGGCAGTTGGCGTCGCTTGCTTCTAACCGAACAATATTCAAACCTTGCGCTTGAGGCGTAAATCCTGTAAAATTGGTGCCTTGTGCCGCGCCATTCAAAAACCATTGATAAGCCGTTGCATTTTGGCTCAAATTCGTGATCGTGACCAGTTCGCCAGGCAGTGGAAACCGGTTGCTCACTGAAAAGTCGGCCACAACCGGACAAGCGACCGTGATCAGTACGGCAGCGGTCGACTCAGCACAACGCGTTGGATCACCCGACAAAGCCCTGAGTTCAACCTGGTACACGCCGGTTTGGGTAAAGGTGTAAGACGGATTGACTGCGTTGGAAAACACGGTGCCATTCACCGTCCATTCAAAGCCGGCGGCATTGCTGCTGCCGTTGGTAAACGTGACCGATTGTCCTGGTAAAATGGTGGTATTTGAAGCCGAAAAAACGGCATTTACCAAATTCGGGCAAGGTTCGGCGCATCCCTTTGCTTCGAGCAGGCTTTTGCGCACATTTTCCAAAATCCAGTGCATGCGGTTGCTTTGGCCTTCCGTAAAATCATGGAAACAGTTGAAGTCTGTATAATCCATGAAATTCAGGATCATGTCATTTTGATCGCTGCTGAAGCCCGATTGTGCATCAGTGTTACAGCTATTTACCAAGGCATTGCAAGGCGTCCATGCTGTACTTTGGTCGGGCGGGGTGTCGCATACTCGGTCGCCGTTGGCCAGGCAGTCGTCATTTTTGCAGCCCTCTTGAAACGTGTGATAAAGGCCGAGGTAATGCCCCATTTCGTGGCTGAGTATCCCTGTGCTGCCCGGTGTAGAACCCATCCAGCGGGCTTCGATCACAATCCCGTCTTCTGACTGGCCATGGGAACTTGGGAGATACGCATATCCGGCCACACCACAGCCGTTACCGCCGCATATTTCTTTCACCAACCAAATATTTACATATTCTTTTGGACTCCAACGATTTATGTTTTTAAGTGCAATGTCTTTGGTGCCATAATCGAGGTTTGTCAGTCCATTCACATCGCGTGTAATGCCCGTACTTGCCTGATTATTGGGGGTGCGTTTGGCCAGGCAAAACTGAATCATGGTGTTGTAGCCGCTGCCCTGATCGTAATAAGCGGTATTGGCAAATGATTCATTGAGTTGTTGAATGCCCGTTATAATTTGCGCATCTGAAATATTTTCCGTGCCGTTTTGGTGGATCACATGGACCACGACCGGCAAGGTTTTGATGGCAAGTTTGGCGCCGGTACGCGGACGTTCCCGGTTTATAAAATGCTGGTAAATTTGTTCTTCAATTTGTTCGTGTTGG
>CAIVGO010000546.1 GCA_903905445.1 uncultured Bacteroidota bacterium | reverse complement strand
CCGACTGTCAAAATAATCCTCCAGAGATACCCGGTTGATTTTATCAGTTTCTTTCAAGCCGATATTTTTACGCAGCAAGGTGTACACCGCATCTTCATGGGCAATGCGGTCGATCAAATGTGCTTTCAAGGCACCTTCGGCGCTGCTACCATCGTAATTATCGGCAATTTTGCGCAAATCGGCTTCTGTGATATGCCTGCTTTGTGCAATGTCGCGGATGGTGTTGTCGTACAAAGCCCCCAGGTAAGAACGCACCTGAATGCGGTTATCGGCGCTCATTTTATCAAGACGGAAAGGTTCCGTGGCGCTTTTAAATTTACCAGCATAAAAAATGCGCATTTGCACATCCAATTTATCGAGCATGCCTTTATAAAACGCTACCATGCTGGAATAACCGCGAAAATCGACGCCGCCAATTGGGTTTAGCAGCACCGTATCTGCCACAGAGGCTATGTAGTAAGCGCCCTGCGAGTAATAATGGGCGTAAGCAACGATGAATTTATTGGAGGTTTTAAAATCGGCCAAGGCAGCACGGAGGGTGGCAGCACTTGCTTTTCCAGCCGAAATATTGGTCCCATTCAGGAAAATACCTTTAATATCAGGGTCTTCTTTGGCTTTTTTGATGGCAAGTACCATGTCCTGCAAACCCAAAACGTCTTCTTGTTCCAAAGAAAAAGGATCCATTTCGAGGTTGTTGGTTTTTTCTGGGATCGGATTTTTAAAATCCAGTTCCAGCACAGAATTTTCCGCTACGGTTACTTTTTCCTTTGCGGTAGCACTGCCTGCCATACTTGTTACCCAGCCAATACCAATCCAAAACAACAAAAAAAGCGCCAGGGCCGTACCCAGGCAAGAAGCGAACAAGAATTTGAAAAACTGATTCATATTAATTTTATTAAATAAATGGTAAAAGGAATGGGGCATTCGAATGCAAATCAAACAATAAACCCGTCGGAAAGGTCTGGAAATTAGATTAATGTACTGATTTCAGGGATGTAAACTAGTTGTTAAATGGATCGGATACATTTGTATACCTAGATTTAAATGGATTTGAAGGATGGATGGATAAAAAAATTGTTTTTCAAGATATTAGAAGCCGACTGTTTTCATAACCACTTTGCGTTGACTACAACACCGCAAAGCAGGGTGCTTTCTTTTAAAGTTTTTGGCCTGCAAAATCAAAATTTGGCTATTACGCACCTTTTTTGAAGGAATTAAATGGAGAATCCAAAGAAACACCTACTTTTAAGCTTTCAAGTTAAAATGATTTATAATCCATCATCCGAAGCCCTTCCGTCGGTCCCATCCTGTATCTCAGTTAAGTATCGAGAACAAATTCTAATCAATTCCACCGGATGCAATACACACATTACCCATTCCAAAAACTTTTTGCCCTTACCTGCCTTTTATGCGCTACTGCTGTTTTGCCAGCGCAAACTTTACAAGTCACGGACGCTACACAAGCACCATTTACGCCACAAAACCTGGTTTCCAATGTGCTCCTGGGCAATGGCGTAACCGTAACGAATATCACCTATAACGGGGTGCCGCAGGCAGTAGGCTATTTTACAGGTGGCCAAAATACAATCGGCATCGAACGAGGCATTGTCATGTCGACAGGCCGCGTGGAAACCGCTGGCGGCAATTTTGGCTGCACGGAAGATGGCAACGTATTCGCAAATAATACGAACGGCAGTGGCGCGACTGATGCCAACCTGGATGCCCTGACAACCGATGCCTTGTCTGATGTATCGGTTTATTCTATCACGTTTATTCCAACTTCCGATACCCTGCGCTTTCGGTACTGCTTTGGTTCGGAAGAATACCCGGAATTTGCTTGCAGCGCCTACAACGACATTTTCGGTTTCTTTATTCAAGGGCCCGGATTTCCAACGGCTAAAAATATTGCCTTAATTCCGGGCACTACTTTGCCCGTAGCCATCAACAACCTGCATCCGCAAAATGGCGCCGGATGTAACCCGGTGAACGAACAGTTTTATATCAACAACCTGAATTCGACCAAACAACCCGTGTACGATGGTTACACGCAGGTATTTACCGCCGAAGCCGTGGTGCAGCCTTGTCAGCAATATACCATTACCCTCGCAATTGCCGATGTCGGTGATTCGGCTTATGATTCCGGCGTGTTTCTGGAAGCAAAAAGTTTCGGTACTGGGTCTTTGCGTGCAGAAATAGTAACAACCAGCCCGGATGGCGTTCTGGTAGAAGGCTGTGCGCAAGGAAGCATTACCTTTCGCCTTCCAAGCCCGGAGGCACAGGATTTTCCCATTGATTATACCATTTTTGGATCGGCTGTAAACGGGGTGGATTACCAAAATATCCCGGCCAACCTTTTTATCCCGGCTGGACAAACAGAATTGGTCATTCCCATTATTGCCCTGCAAGATAATTTGACCGAATCTCAGGAGCTGTTGGCGTTCGATTTTCGCCGTGATATTTGCAGCCGCGACACCTTATATATATCTTTAAAAGACAATGGCCTGTTGCCCCCTGCTTTGCTGCCTGATACGGCCTTGTGCCAAAATGCACCTGCTTTGCAATTGAACGGCACCCTGCCCATTACCTTGCCACCGCCACCATCTTTTTCCAATTTTCAGGACTTTCAGATCCCGTTTTTATTCGGACCCGTATTTTCCGATATTACGGTTTTTGGGGTAACACCCAATATTTTATCGCCCACCGTATTGCGTTCGGTATGTCTAAATATCAGCCATAGTTGGGACGATGATATTGATATGTACCTGATTTCGCCGGGCGGACAATTTATCGAATTGTCGACCGATAACGGGGGGAGCGGAAACGATTATACCAATACCTGTTTTACGCCGACCGCTACGACCAAGATCAATTTCCCGGGTCCGTTTGCACCGGCCAGCGCAACCCCATTTACGGGCAATTGGCTGCCAGAAGGCGAATGGAGCGATTTATGGGATGGCGAATACCCCACCAATGGCGTCTGGCGCTTGCAATTGCGCGATGACGCCCTGGGCAATGTGGGTAATTTGCGCGACTGGACCATCACCTTCGAGCCTCAATATAAAGTAAATTACCAATGGACGCCCATTGTAGGCGTGAGTTGCCCAACTTGTCCGATCACCAACATCACCCCGACACAGCCTACTACTTATACGGTGGTTGCAACCGATTCTTATGGTTGTTCTGTTTCGGATAGTATTCGGGTGGATATTTTGCCGCGTATTGAAGCGCCAACCGTGAATTGTACCAGTTTTGGCACCGGAATGGCCAGTTTTACCTGGAATAATGTGGTCAATGCGACCAGTTTTGAAGTAAATGTAAATGGAACCGGTTGGGTACCTGCTTCCGGGACGCTGCTCCACAATGTTTCGGGCTTGCCCAACAATGCGCCCGTAACCCTCGAAGTGCGGGGCATCAACCCGGCATATGCCTGTGCTGCTGATATTGGTTCGGGACTTTGTTGTCAAAAACCAGCACCTGCCATCGCGATTCAGGATGTGGCTTGCTTTGGTGGCAACTCGGGCACGATTCAATTAACCCCCGATGGTTCAAACCCGCCATATGCTTATAACCTGGGTGCACAAACCAATACAAATGGTTTGTTCCAAAACTTAACCGCCGGGATCTACACTGTAACGATCACTGATGGATCAGGCTGTTCGAATACCTTGCCTTTGACCGTAGCAAGCAAACCAGTCTTGAATGCAAATACCAGTTTGGTGCAAGATGTGCGCTGTTTTGGGGGCGATGACGGCCAATTGAGCGCAAACGCAACCGGCGGAACAGCAGGGTACACCTACACCTGGAGCGGAACAACACCACAAACAGGCGTCCTTGCTTCTAATCTGAGTGTGGGAACCTACACCGTCACCATCACCGATAGCAACAATTGTACGACAACTGCCTCCGGGCAAGTAAATCAGCCTGCCGATTTGGTAGTGGAGGTACTTGGTAGCACTTCACCCTGCTTTAGTGCGCCCGCAGGAAGTGCAACCGCCAGTGGATCGGGTGGGGTAGCGCCGTATCAGTTTAGTTGGAGCAATGGCCCAACCACGGCTGTAAATGCCAATATTGTGGCTGGAAACTACACCGTTACGATTTCTGATGCAAATGGTTGTGCTGAAACCACGTTTGTCATTGTTGGAGAGGCCCCGGCTTTAACAACCAACTTGACCAAAGTGTCTGTAAGTTGTTTTGGCGGTAAAAATGGCACCGCGACAGCAAATCCAAGCGGTGGAACAGGACCCTACACCTATACATGGAACACAACTCCAATCCAAACTACCCAAACAGCAACTGGCCTGGCAGCACAAACGTACACCGTAACCATCACGGATGCCAACAGCTGTACCCTGGCAGTAAGTATCGCGGTCGACGAACCACCCGCGCTGAGTGTCACCAGTGCCCAAACCAATGTAGATTGTAACAGCAACAGCACCGGGAATGCCACCGTTACACCCACGGGCGGAACAGCACCTTATACCTTTGTCTGGAACGACCCAGCCGTACAAACGTTGGCCACGGCTTCGAATTTGAGCGCCGGAACCTACACGGTGACCATTTCGGATGGCAACGCCTGCACGACCACCCGTAGCCTCACCCTCACCCAACCCAATGCCATCCAGGTGGTGCTCAATGCTACCGATGCAAGCTGTTTTGGCAAAAATGATGGAAAAATAAGCCTGAACGCAACAGGAGGCACCCCAACTTATTCCTTTTTGTGG
>CAIVGO010000545.1 GCA_903905445.1 uncultured Bacteroidota bacterium | reverse complement strand
TTTCCAATCATATACGGTGCATTTTCCGAACCGTGGTAATGGTACACCCCGTTGGACCCAAAGTGGCCGTGGTTGGCATCCAAAGCGCTCATCGGACTGCCATCCGGTTCTTGTCCGGCATATACGGCAAAACCATCCAATGCAAATGCAATCGGCACAATATCAATCGATTGGCTATCCAGGAACATGGGGGCAGTATGGTAATGGTAATCATCGGCACGGCCGCAATGTCCGCCGTACACATCCAATTGACCATCTAATTTGGCGTCCACCCCTGTATTGGTGTAGGGATTAAAAATGGCCACTCCATTGGCTGCAACCGCAATGGCACCGCGTAAAAAATGCTGTGCATTGACGGGCACGGGCGTCGCTGCAAGTACCGGATTAAGCGGAATACTCCAGGCATTGGCCCCAATATAACACTGTGGAATGGGCACTTGCTGCTGCCAACTCGTAATACCGCTCATCATCGGGTGGCTCGGAATACCTTTCGATTCCACATAAAAATAGGTGTTGTCCCAACGGGTATTGACTTCTGGCTTAAATGGAATAAACGCTGAATCAATAAAAGCAGGGTCGGTACCGAAGAGAACGGCCTCCAATTTTGATTTAAAACTATATAAACCCACCAAAGCACAAAAACTGAAGACCGCTAAGGCTAATTTACGTTGTTTTGGAGCAAATAAAAGCCATCCAGCGCACAGTATAAGTGCAATTCCAAACATCACCCATGCACCGATAAAGCCTTCGTCGGGTATGGTTGGTACCACCGGAGATGTTTGTATAATCGCTTTATTCAAATATTCTATTTGTGCATATTTTTCCTTTACAAAGACTTGATCTGCTGCGGAAAATGCGGTAATCGGAAAATGCAAAACGCGGTGATGTGCATCTTCTACATAAACCTCATTGGCCTTCAGCATCAAAAAAGATCCGGCAATTGGGCTTTTTTTACCCGAGATGGACCACTTTTTTAAAGATTCCGTTCCATGGTCCAACCCATGCGCCCAGGAACATACCGTTGCAAAACAGCAAAAAAATAATATTGTAAAATTCTTCATGTCAATTTGCATTTGTGTTGTTCGCTTGTACTACTAGGATTTGGTAAAAAGCTTTACCCCGATTTTTTTTGCTAATGGATCCATTATTTTTAAAAAATAAACGCCTGCTGGCAAATAGGCAAAACTTTGAAGTTCAATTTGTTGGCCGATATATAAAACCTGGCCCTGGGCGTTATACAATTGGTAATGGGTGGTTTCCTTTGCTCCGTGTACCGAAATCCGGTCTACCACTGGATTAGGATAAACGGTCCATTCCGAATCATTATCCAAAGGTGCTGTTTCGGCGCTAGTGGCATTTACGGTATAACGCACCACCACTTCATTGTCTAAAATGATATTGGAACTCCAAATAAACTGGGCGTCGTTGCCTGGGTCATCAAAAATATTGGTAAAATTGGTGTACGCGGGTTTGTTGTTCACCCCAACGGTGGTGTTCGAAAAAGTTGATGCAGCAGGCCAGTTGCTGTCATCCAAACTTGCCGAATTCCAATTTTCAGGTTTGTTCCAATGCAAGGCATAATAAGCAGATCCGTTGTTCGAATCCTGGGTGGAACAATTGTTCGATAAACGCGCGGTTCCATTTTCCGTCGGACAACCCAAATCCATGATCGGTGCCGTGTAAAATGTTTGGGCTTTCCAGTTGTTTCCGGTCACGGCCAAGGTCTTGTTTTCTGCGTCTTTAAACACCGCCACCACGCCGCCATCGCCTGGATGGTAGGCAAATCCGCCATTGCTTTCGGAGCCCAAACCCAGGTTTTCCTCCCAGTCTACCAGCAACAGGGCGATCGTAAAAGGGAATCGGACCTTAAACCGAACAATATTGGAGTTAAACTGGGTAAACGGCACATTATCTTTGCCTACAGCCACCCCGTTGATGTACATTTCAAAATAATTGTCGGCAAAAATATAAGCCGTTACGACGCTTCCATCGTTGTCAATGGTCACGATATCGCTGCCATTCAGGGCGGCCAAAGCAGCGGTTGTATTGGCATACGTAGATCCCGTGCAGGGGTTGTATAAATTGGAAGCCGTTGGAAAAGCCGAATTGGTAAAATTAACCTCCGCAGGCACCGTCCAAACGGTGTTGTTGGTGGCGGTAATGGTGCCTTGGCGCGTAATACGTCCACCGGTACAGGTGTATAAATTGCCGGTAGTGGCGGACGCAGCGCCCTGGGTTACCGCGCCCGTGCCCGTGTATTGGGCCATTAAAGGCATAGAGAGGCCCAAAAACAGGGCAAACATCAATTTTTTCATAATCGGCGGAAGGAAGAAAATGGGAATATTGCTGTCTAATTGTTTATTGGATGCTTTTTTTTGTCGTAACCTGCGGTTGTTGATACCAATTCCACCAATTTCCACCAATTTTTACAAATGCATGACTTCTCCGAAGTCGGGATGGTGTTTACGGTTTTGTGTTTTTTCTACAAATGCATGACTTCTCCGAAGTCATAAATGATTGATAATCATTTTTTATAATTGATTCAGCCATTTGGGCCTGCTTGAGAGTCCAAAGGCTATTTTCACTCATCACTCATCACTCATCACTCAT
>CAIVGO010000544.1 GCA_903905445.1 uncultured Bacteroidota bacterium | reverse complement strand
CCGGGCAAATCAGGAGAAGCGGTTTTTACGATCACCAGGTTATCCAACAGGGAAGATGGGAAGATGTCGAACGAAAACGCGCGGCGGTCAGGCTCGGTTGAGCTCAACAAAGCGCCGTTTACCATCGCAACGTTGTAACGGTCGTTCAAACCGCGGATAATTGCAAAGCGGCCATCTTGTACGGAGGCACCACTCACGCGGCGCAATACATCACCGGTTGTACGGTCAGGGGTACGTTTGATGGTTTCGGCAGAAATACCGTCGGCGATTACCGGGCTGTTTTTCTGCAGAATGGTCAACGCACTTTGACTTTCGCGGCTTGCTTTTGCTGTGATAACAACCTCCGCAATGGTCGTGCTTGCTGCTTCTTCCAAGGCGAGGTCGATGGTAATGGCTTCGTTTGCCTTTACATCAATTTCGTCAATGGTTTTGTCGGCATATCCGAGGTAAGAAACCACAATTTTGTGCTTGCCTACCGGACATTTGATGATGTAGTTACCGTCGAGGTCGGTGCTGGCACCCATGGAGGTTGCCGTTCCTGGGTCAACACGAACAGTTGCACCGATGACAACATCGGCAAATTTGGCATCAATGACCTTACCAGCAATCGTACCGGTTTGAGCAAAGAGCGACAGGGTGGAAAATGAGAAAAAAATGAAAAATGCTAAGGTTAGTCTTGCCGTCATATCATTTATGAATTTAGTGGAGCAAAATTCCACTTATCAAACGACTCAAATCTTGATACAATGTTAAGTTAATATTAAGTTTGAAGGGCGGTATTGGTCTTAAGTTTTGTTGATCAATTACTTATAAAGTAGATAAAATTATTATTAAGTTTTTACTACATTTTTTTACATCTTGTTATTAAATAAAAAGAAGCCGCCTTGGTCGAAAAACGATCAGACGGCTTCCATATTTTCATCAAACGGTATTCAATTAAGTGGGGGCAAATTACATCATGCCGCCCATGCCACCCATATCAGGATGTGCATGGCCACCGCCGTTCTTTTTCTCTGGTTTTTCATTGATCACACATTCGGTGGTCAATACCATTGCTGCGATAGACGCTGCATTTTCCAAAGCCACACGGGTTACTTTCGTCGGATCGATGATACCTGCTTTTTTCAGGTCTTCGTAGCGATCGTGGCGTGCATTGTAGCCAAAAGCGCCTTTGTTTTCCAATACTTTGTGGAATACCAAAGAACCGTCTACACCTGCATTTTCAGCGATGGTGCGAATTGGTGATTCGAGTGATTTGCGTACGATTTGGATACCGTAGTTTTCGTCTTCGTTGTCACCTTTCAAGTCTTTCAAGCTATCGAGTGCGCGCACGAGGGCCACACCACCACCTGCAACGATACCTTCTTCGATGGCAGCGCGGGTAGCGTGGAGGGCATCATCCACACGGTCTTTTTTCTCTTTCATTTCCACTTCCGTTGCGGCGCCAACATAGAGTACTGCCACACCACCTGCCAGTTTGGCAAGACGTTCCTGGAGTTTCTCTTTGTCGTAATCGCTGGTGGTCGCTTCAATTTGTTGTTTGATCTGCTGGATGCGCGCTTTGATGGCTTCTGCCTGACCTTTACCACCTACGATGGTGGTGTTGTCTTTGTCAACCGTGATGCGTTCGCAAGAACCGAGGTGCTCCAAACCAGCGTTTTCCAGTTTGTATCCTTGTTCTTCGCTGATCACTACACCACCAGTGAGGATGGCGATATCTTCCAACATGGCTTTGCGACGGTCGCCGAAACCAGGTGCTTTTACAGCAACTACTTTCAAACCAGCGCGAAGGCGGTTTACAACCAAAACACCCAGTGCCTGGCTTTCAACATCTTCAGAAATAACCAAGAGTGGACGACCTGTTTGCAGTGTTTTTTCCAAAACTGGTACGAATTCCTGCATGTTGCCGATTTTTTTATCGGTGATCAACAAGTAAGGCATTTCGTAATCAGCCACCATTTTCTCGGCGTCTGTGATAAAGTATGGGCTCAAGTAGCCGCGGTCAAACTGCATACCGATTACTTCCTCCACGTAGGTATCCGTGCCTTTTGCTTCTTCTACGGTGATAACGCCGTCTTTCGATACACGTTTCATTGCATCCGCGATCAGTTTACCGATTGTTTCGTCGTTGTTGGCCGAAATCGCAGCAACTTGCTGGATTTTGTCGAAGTCTTCGCCGATGTTTTCGGTTTGCTCTTTCAGGTTTTCAACTACTACACGTACCGCTTTATCGATACCGCGTTTGATATCCATTGGGTTTGCGCCGGCTGCTACATTTTTCAAACCTGCAGTAACCATTGCTTGTGCCAAAACAGTTGCAGTGGTCGTACCATCACCGGCTGCATCGGCTGTTTTGCTGGCTACTTCTTTAACCATTTGTGCGCCCATGTTGGCGATTGGATCTTCCAATTCAACCTCTTTGGCTACGGTCACACCGTCTTTGGTGATGGCTGGTGCGCCAAATGATTTTTGAATAATTACGTTACGACCTTTTGGGCCGAGGGTAACTTTTACGGCATTCGCCAAAGCATCGATACCCTCTTTGAGTTTTTCGCGTGCTTCTGTATTGAAATTGATTTGTTTAGCTGACATATCTGCTCGTACTTTTTGAGTGTTGAGTGAAGTGAAATATTTTCGGGGGCTATGGTTATTTGGTATTCAAGCGACTACGCTGGTATTAGATCACCACGAGGATATCATCTTCGCGCATGATCAAGTAATCATGACCTTCATGGTTGATTTCCTGGCCAGCATATTTGCCATACAATACAATATCGCCAACTTGAACAGTCATCAGATTACCGTCTTTGCCCGGACCCACCGCAATTACTTCACCACGTTGTGGTTTTTCTTTGGCTGTGTCAGGAATGATAATACCGCCTTTGGTCTTTTCGTCGGCAGTCGCCGGCTTGATGATTACACGGTCTGCGATTGGTTTCATAATTTTACAGTATTTTAGTTTAGGTTAAAACATTGGATTTCCGCAAAACCAAATTTTCTACGGATACAAGCAACCTATCAGACTTCGTGCCATTGAAAATTTTCTGCCATTTTTACAGACTGCCTATAGATTTTAATGTCAGGCTGTCATAACCTGACAAATTAATGCCAATCATGGAACTTGTGGCCTCAGATGGCAGCCATTCAAAGAAAATGTCTTAATATTGCGGCTGATTTGAAGGTAAAACCATGGGTTTTTGGGGTTTATATTATTGAAAATCAACGAATTGAGTGCATTTTTAGTGAGCAGCCTCTTAAAATCCAATTCATGGATCGTATGCGCAGACCGATTGATATTTTATGTGCGGGTGAATTGCTGGTTGATTTTATCACGGCCGAATTTGTCCAGACGCTTGAAGAAGCGACTTTGTTTAAAAGAATTCCAGGGGGAAGTCCTGCGAATTTATGTATGAATATGGCCCGTTTGGGCAACAACACGATGTTGGTTGCTTCTGTGGGCAATGACGACATGGGCGGGGTGTTGCGCAATTACGTGGCACGCCTCGGGGTGGACGTAACCGGTGTTACCCAGGTTGAAGATCCAACCACGCTTATATTGGTGACCCGTTCGGCGGCTGTGTCCAATTTTCAGGCCTATCGCGGTGCGGATACGATGTTATCCATCCGCCAGTTTCCATACAGCCGTTTTGAGGAAATTGGTATTGTACATACCACTTGCTTCGCTTTGAGCCGCAATCCGGCCCAAAATGTGATCATGCAGGCGATGGAAAAAGCCAAACGCGCCAATTGCCTTATCAGTGTGGATGCGAATTATGCCGAGAAAATATGGCCTGATCGCCGCGAAGCCCAACGCCTTGTCGCAGAATTGTGCCGTTTGGGCGCACTGGTGAAAATTAGTGATGTCGATTGGGGCCGTTTGTATGAAGACGAAAAGCCTTCACCCGATGCGGTGATTGACCATTTCCTGAAAATGGGGGCCAGCGAGATTTGTTTTACCCTCGGTGCAGATGGTTGCTGGGTTGGCAATGACCGCGAACGACACTTTTTACCTGCACGTGGCGTTGAAGTAAAAGATACGACCGGGGCAGGTGATGCCTTTTGGTCGGGTTACTTAACTGCCCGCCTCGATGAAAAAACGTTGCTGGAATGCGCCACTGCCGGTCGCAAGATGGCCGAATTGAAACTAGCCCATTTCGGTCCCCTGCAAGATAAAGTGGAGCGCTCGGCCATTTACGTCGACCTCGTTTAAGCAGGAACCGTATCTGCGTATAACCACCCACTCGGATATTGTTCCAAATCGGTTTGCCGAAAAGCATGCATTTGTTTAAAAGTACGCTGTCGCAAATAGGGGAGGGCCTGGATTGTCCAAACTGGTCTGCCCCCTAGCACGAGTGGTTGATATATATTTTGAAAACGGGTAAAAGATATTTTTTTACGGCTTCCGCTTTGGGCATCCTCGATGGAAATACTGGATTTACTTATACCCGCTGTTGCTTCTAGGCTGCGGGTAAGCCACACGTCCCCTACGGGCATTTCCCCTTGGTACAATCGCCGAATTTGTGACAAAGGCTCCCCGCCGAACAAAACAGGAGCCTGCAATTTTAATGCTGGCATTATTTGATCTGCACCTATCGCACCGCCACCCACATAACAAGCCCGTTTTTTCCAGCCATCCGGATTTTGCTCCCAAACGGGTGCTTCAGGTGTATCTGCTTCTTTGTAATGTTGCTGTTCCCAACCATGTTGTGCGGCTTGCGTAGCCACGATCGTATGATCTAAACAAAGGGCGCGCAAGGCAGATTCTAATAATAAAATAGGCAATTTGGCGCCCTGAATGATTAAAAGGGGCTGTCCGGGCAAGAGTAAGGTACCTTCCAGGGCGGCATACATATTTACCTTTAAACGCATGCGCTGCAGGTAATTTAAAAAACTCTCGGTCAAAACAGAACGCCCCAAATGATCGGTGAAATGGCCCATGCGCTGGATGATTTCCGGCGAAAACCGAAATCGACGGATGTGGTCCGACAAAAGGGCTGCACCCGCTGCAATAGAAAAAGCACCTGGAGGCAGGTACACCAACTCCCAGCGTTCTTGATCGGCATAACTACCATCGTTCCATGCTGCTTGTGCATGAAAGGCCGGTAATGGATCGGATAGCCAGTCGAAGTTGTCTGCCACAATTATAGGAATTTTTAGTTTAAAGTGTTGAAAATGTGAAAGTTGTAACCTACAGAAAAGAAAAGCATGTTGCCACTTAGGAAATAGTCGTTTTTGTTTTCGAAATACAAGCGACGAAAGCCTAAACGCAAGCGCACGCCTTGATAAGAACCGTTTGGTGCATTTATATCGGCTGAATCTCCGATGCGGAATTTGATGTCGGTTGTCAGCGACGCCAGCCAATACAATTTACGGTAATCAAATAAGGTGTAATAGTCGGGTAGGGGATCCCCTTCCTCATCGGATGCAGGTGCTTTTAATACGCCGTACCCGCCTCCAATGGAAGGGAAAACGCGTATTTTTTTAGTTTGAAGGATGTTAAAGCCAAGTTCTATTTCGGGGGCTACGAATAAAGAGGGGTCCTTTTTAGGCCAAATATAGTTTTGCTCTATGATGTCGCGTGCCAGTTTGGCACCACCGATGGACATATGTACGCCATAGTTCCAGCGATTTTTAACATAGGTTATACCCAAATCAATGCCATAAAGCGGATTAAAACTGCGTTCCAATTGGTCGGTCCAGTTGCCACTATGAAACAAAATATCCAGGTTCCAGGCACTTTTAGAAGGTTTGGGAATGTAGGTTTGGGTCGATTTTAAGAAGGAATTGAATCGGGAAGTGGGAAATTTTACAAAAAAAGCGTCTGTTCGGGCATTCCAGTCAACGGCATTGGTATTGAGGCGCAGCAAATATTCGATCATCAGGGACGAAAACACCCGTTCTTCTTCCGTTAGAAAGCCTTTTTTTAGTTTGCCAAACATTTCATAGCGTTGTTCGTACAAAACATGGTCGAGCCATTCATAAAGGCTGTCTGCCGGTGGTTGTATTTTTAGGGAATGGAGGTAACGAGTTTGGTCGTCAAAGGCGGCGACTTCTTCAAACAAGTTGCCATAGGCTTCTTCCCACAGGTAAATCAGCCAGCGTTCGTCCCATGCCAGGGTGGCGTATTTGTCATTCTCCATTTGAATGAGGGAATCGACCCAAATCAGGGAATTTCCGAGGTCATTATTTAAAAAATTGGCCAGTAATTCTTTTCTGGCTGCTTTAATCAGGGTGTATTTCCCGGCAGGTTTAGGCTTAGGAGGGATTGGAACAGGGGGTAAGGAATCCGTTTGCGCCGACATACAAAAGGGGAAACTTAAGTACAAAACCAGCAAGTAAATGTTTCGCATCATCGGAATAGGTTCTAGTTTTAAAGGTAAAATTAGGGGGATTGGGCCAAGCAAGCAACTTATGGAATAAAACCTTCGAACACAGCGGTTGCCGGTCCACAAAGCCAAATATCTGAAAAACGGCCATCCCCAAGATCCTGGTATCGAACGGATAAGTTTCCGCCACTTGCCTTCACGGCGACTTCTTCCTTTTGGGTGCGGCTGCCCGTATAAATATGATGGGCCAATGCTGCAGCGGTAATGCCCGTCCCACAGGCAAGGGTTTCGTCCTCGACCCCGCGTTCGTAGGTACGGATCTGCAATCCATCGGTGCCAATGGCCACCAAATTGACATTAATGCCTTCTTTTTTAAAACGGTCATTGTATCGAATTGCGCGCCCTTCTTCCACCATATTTTTATGTTCGAGGCTATGTTCAAAACGGATATAATGTGGAGAGCCGGTATTGAGCACAAAAGCATGCTCGTCCAGGCGTTCAATTTGAGGAACATCCACCATTTTGAGTTCTACCCAGGCGTCGGCTTGGTCTTTGGCGCGTTGGATAAAGGCTTCATGTGGACCATCGATGGCCAAAAAGCGACATTTTTTCTCAAAAATACCCAATTGTTGGGCAAAAGCAGTGATACAGCGCCCCCCATTGCCACACATACTGCTTTCGCGGCCATCGGCGTTAAAATACACCATTTCAAAATCGTATCCGTCCATTTGTTGCAACAGGATAAGCCCATCGGCGCCAATTCCAAAACGTCGGTTGCAGTAATGCGCAATTTTGTCGGTATCTTCCCGTTTTATCCATGCTTGGGTGCGTTGGTCGACCATAATAAAATCGTTTCCTGCGCCCTGGTATTTCCAAAAATTCATATTTTGTTTTCCTTTAAAACCAAAATGTGGTCCTACTTGTTTTATCAGACCGTTCAACTGCTTAATTAAATTGCGGCCATTCGTAATCACAACCAAAATCCGTTTGAATGCAAAAGTACCTGTCGCTTGTTTTTGCCTGTGTTTTGAGTTCGTTGCTTTCTATTTTCCTATACACGCGCTTTATCCAGTCTAACCGCGTTGTTTGGTCTGGGGAAGCGGGCGACGCACGTTATACAGGGTTGGTTGATAAATTATTCAATACGCGCTCCAACAAAGGTTTTTTATCGGCAGCGCCCACCAATTTTATCGAATCTGCCGAAGTTGCTACCCCTGCGGTTGTCAATATTCGCGCCCTGATCCAATCGGGCAATGGTATTTGGGGGGGCAGTGTTTCGGGGTCATCGGGTTCGGGGGTGATCATGACACCGGATGGATACATTGTAACCAACCATCATGTGATTGACAAAAGTACCGACATTAAGGTAACCCTGGCCGACAAGCGCGAATATAAGGCGAAACTGGTTGGATCAGATCCTTCAACCGACATAGCGCTGTTAAAAATAGATGAATCTGATTTGCCCTTTATTCTTTTTGGAAACAGTGATTCCTTGCAAGTAGGGGAGTGGGTGCTGGCAGTAGGTAATCCGTTCAACCTCGAAAGTACGGTAACGGCGGGGATTATCAGTGCAAAAGGCCGCAACATTAATATTTTGGGCGGCGGCACCAGCATTGAGTCGTTTATTCAGACCGATGCTGCTGTCAATCCGGGAAATAGCGGCGGGGCCTTGGTAAACACCGTGGGTGAATTGATCGGCATCAATACGGCAATTATCACAGAATCAGGAAGTTATGAAGGGTATTCTTTTGCGGTGCCTTCCAACCTGGTGCAAAAAATTATTGGCGATATCCGCGAATTTGGCGTAGTACAACGTGCCTTCCTGGGGGTTGCCATTGAGGATGTTGACAACGAGCGCGCCCGCGAACTGGGGTTGCCCTCCGCGCAAGGCGTTTATGTGACGCGGGTAAATGCCGATGGCGGTGCTGCCGATGCGGGTTTGCGCGACGGTGATGTCATCCTCGGCCTCAATGACGTGCGCCTGAAAAGAACACCCGAATTGCAGGAATTGGTGGGCCGATTCCGTCCAGGGCAAGAACTTACGGTTGAATACTGGCGCCAGGGAAAAAAATATAAAACCCGTGTGGTGCTGAAAGACAGCCGCAATACCACCAGCGTGGCGCGGGTAGCAGGCGATGAATTGCAAGATGATATTGGAATTGAACTCCGCGACGTAAATAAAGAAGAACAACGCGTACTGCGCATGCCCGGCGCTTTGGTTACCTCGGTAAAACGCGGAAGCATTGTCTATGACACGAATATGCAGCCCGGATTTTTGATTACCAGCGTAAATGGCAACCGGGTAAACAATGCCGCTGAGGCCATTGATGCAATTAAAAGGGCTTATAACAGTTTGGCCTTAGACGGATACTACGAGGGTGAGCCCGATTTATATTCTTATCGCTTTAAAAAGCGGGAATAGTTAGACTTGTTTCGGTGGGCTGAGCATACAGCCCACCGAAATATAAAGTTTAGCGGCGTTTCAACACCAGGCTGTCGGCCGGATAATGCGCTTTGATGCTGTCCATGGTGGTTTGTGCCCAATTGATCAGCAAATTTTTCTGTTCCGGGGTCAGGTTTGCCTCTTTGTGTATCCAGGTATAGGAATTGAGGGGCATTTCGCCTTCCTTCAATTGTTCAATCACTTCTTCCAGTTTGTGGTTTTGCACGGCAATTTTTCGGGTAGTGAATTCCGAAAAGTTGAGGTGCTTTTTTCCGTCGTTTACATGATCGGCCAACCACCAGGCTACGGGTTGGATGTTGGCATACCACGGGTATACGGTATTGTTGCTATGACAATCGAAGCAGGCGGTTTTGAGTACGGCCAGCACAGGTTCGGGCACGTCATAGCGGGTGGTGATGCTGTTGGTATTGTTGTTCGACTGGTTTTTGGCCGGGTGGATAAATTGGATCACCACCAATGCAACACCCAAGGCAATAAGCAGGTATTTCAAATACTTTTTCATAATGAGGAGGCTGATTTTGATTGATTTATGCAAGAAAATAGCCCATCCTTTACTTTAGCGCACGCTGGCAAACAATTGTTCTCCAATCCTTTCCAGCAAACCTTTGTCTTCTGTAATAATGTCAGCCTTTCCTTGCAGTTGTTGTTCAAACGGTATTTCGCGGTGAAAGGTAGTGATTAATTTATTATCTGTTTTAGTGAGGCTGATGCTGATGGCGTATTGATCATTCTTGGGAACGAGCGATTTGGTGACGACAATTCCTTGCAAAGTTCCGTATTCGTGGTACGGATAACCGTCTAATTTGATCAAAACATGCTGCCCAGGGGTCACTTTCCCGCTTCCAGCCACGGCAAGGAGCATTCTTCCGGTGAGTGCGCCTTTTTCAGATGGCACGATGGTGAGTACCTGATCGCCTTGTTTGACGTACTGGTTGGCACTAAAAAATGAGGTGTTGAGCGAAACTGTGCCGGTAATGGGTGCGGTGAGCAAATAGGTTTGTTTCCATTTGTCCAGGCTGCTGCGCAAGGCATTGAGGCTGTTGCGCAAACGGGTGGCCACGCTGGCTTCATTTTCATCGCGGTTAAACGAAACATCCGTGATTCCTCTGCGCAAATTAATGATTTCATTTTGTTTACGAATTACGCTTTCATTGTATTCGTCATAGGTGCGTTCCAGTTCGGCAATTTTCCCACGTTCGCGTTCATAATCGGATTTGGAAACAATGCCCTGGTCTACCAGTTCTTTTTGTTTTCTATGCAATTCTTCGGCGCTGGCCAATTGGTCTTTTACCCGGCGCGTTGCTTTTTTATCATAATCTATGCTTTGCTCCAGTCTGCTGATTTGAAGGTTGATGGAAACAATGTTGGAGCTGGTGGTAGCAGTACGCGTTTGTTTGCCAAATTTATACAATTCGAGGTTTTGAATAAACTCAGAATATTCTGTTTGCAGGTCGCCTAGATCGAGTGTGCGGGGTACTTCAACGGCGCGTAATTGCTCCATATCTTTCCGTTGCCAGGCTTGTACGCAAGTGTCGAGGGTAAGCACATCCAGGTAGTTAGCAGTGCTTTGTAATACGGCAAGTAAATGATTTTCAGGCACTTTGATGGTATCTTTTACCAAAAAACGCGCAATACGCCCATCAATGCGCGCAACCACATCGGCTGGTGGAGTGGCCGTGGTGATCACCACTTTACCTTCTACGACATCCGGGTAGCGTACAAACCAGGCGGCAATGAGCATCATCAAGAAGCCCATTAGTACCACCATGGTGCCCCAACGCACCAACCAACCGGGGGGCGTGCCCAGGATTTCTTGCACATCCTCGGAGCGTAATTCTACATATTCGCGACTTTGTGTCATAAGTATAGAATTTTACTATTTTTAAAATATTGAAAATGCGTTTTTTGAGACGTGTTGGTTTGTTTTAAGGGTGCATTATATGCCCAATTCCAGTTGATCTTTTACCAAATGGTAGTAAGCGCCACGTTTGTCGGTTAGTTCCTGGTGGTTGCCTTGTTCTACGAGTTCGCCTTTTTCCAACACAATAATATGGTCGGCATTGCGCACGGTGCTCAGTCGGTGTGCGACAATCATGACTGTTTTATTGCGGAATGCGTGTTCCAGGTTGTGCATGATCACCCGTTCGTTATAGGCATCAAGCGAGTTGGTGGCTTCATCGAAAAAGATGTATGCGGGGTCTTTATAAATGGCCCTTGCGATAAGCAACCGTTGGCGCTGTCCCTGGCTAAGTCCTACACCGTCTTGGCCGATTTTGGTATTGTAGCCCAAGGGCAGGGATTCGATAAAGTTTTGAATATTGGCCACTTTGGCGGCATACAGCAGTTTTCGGCGGTCAATATGTTCTTCTCCCAGGCCGATATTACGCGCAATGGTATCCGAAAAAATAAAACCATCTTGCATCACGACGCCGCATTGACTGCGCCATAACTGGTTGTTGATGTTGGAGATATTTAAATCGCCCAGGCGCACGCTGCCTTCTGAGGGTGGGTAAAAATTGAGCAGCAGTTTTAATAACGTAGTTTTACCGCTGCCACTCGTACCTACAATGGCGGTCGTTTTTCCTTCCTTAATATTCAGTGTGATGTTTTTTAACACCCAGGGATCGTGTGGTCCACCATATCGAAACGACAAGTTTTGCAGCATTAAATCGCCATTGGAGGGCAAAACGGTCACTTTTGAATCGGCATCCGGCTCTTCATTGGGTCGGCGGTGGATTTCATTCATGCGCTCCAGGCTTATTTTAGCCTCTTGAGCCGCAAGAATAAACTGCACCAAGGATTCAAGCGGGGCATTCATGTGGCCGATAATGTATTGCACGGCGAGCATCATGCCGAGGCTCATATCGCCTTTAATTACGGCGGTGGCAGCAATAACAGAGATGAGGATATTTTTACCTTCATTGATAAAAGCCGCGCCGGCCCGTTGAAATTGGTCGGTTGCAAGGTATTGCACATTGATTCGAAACAAACGCGCTTGAATGCGCTCCCAAGCCCAACGTTTCTGGCGTTCTGCATTGTGCAATTTGATTTCTTGCATCCCGTTGACTAACTGGATGAGGGTGTTTTGGTTTTCGGCCATTTGCTCGAAACGCCGGTAATCCAAAGCGCGTCTGCGTTGTAAAAAAAGCGCAACCCAACCGAAGTACAACGCAGCAGCCACAAAAAAGACCAGGAAAATGA
Organism: uncultured Bacteroidota bacterium; assembly: GCA_903905445.1. Taxonomy (GTDB): domain Bacteria; phylum Bacteroidota; class Bacteroidia; order Chitinophagales; family Saprospiraceae; genus M3007. The sequence continues at coordinate 14,894 of CAIVGO010000544.1, read as the reverse complement.
CGGCATTGTAAAATAACAAGACCAGTCCAAATACAAACAGGCTTACCACCGAAAACAAGGTGGTCAGGGAGGATGAGGTTAAAAACCGCTCAATCCGTTCGTTGTCATATATACGCTGCAATAAATCGCCGGTCATTTTCGAATCGAAAAACGACATAGGCAATTTCATCAGTTTGATCAAAAAATCGGATACCAGGTTTATGTTGACGCGGGTACCAATATGCAGCAAAATCCAGCCCCGAATAAATTCCACGGCCACCTGGCTCAAAAACAACATGCCTTGGGCTGCCAGAATCAGGTACACAAAATCAAGGTCATTGAGTTGCACGCCCTTGTCGACCAAAGCTTGCATTAGGAAAGGGAATACCAGTTGAATCAAACTGCCCAATACCAACCCGATGGTCAGTTGGAAAATCAGTTTTTTATATTGCGTGAGGTAGCCCCATAAAAAACCGAAGCCGGAATGGTCGGTTTTTTCCCCGTCGCGTTTGTAAAACTCCGGGGTGGTTTCAAGCAGCAATAAAATGCCCTGCGGCTCGGTGTTTACTACATCACTGATCCAGCCGTTCAAAAACTCCTGTTCGGATAGTTCGATTTTGCCAATTTTGGGGTCGGCCACAAACACTTTTTTATCTGCCACCTTATACACCACCATAAAGTGGTCTTGCTGCCAGTGGGCGATACAGGGCAGGGGAATATCCGCAGCCAGGCGTTGAAAACCCGTTTTTACGCCCAGGGTGCGGAAGCCGATTTTTTCTGCGGCATCGGATATGCCCATTAACGATACCCCTTCCCGATCGAGGTAGGAGAGTTCGCGCAGGTTTTCCAACGAATAATGCCGGCCGTAATGTCGGGCGATCATTCGCAGGCAAGTCGCGCCGCAATCTGCCGCGTCATGCTGTTTGTAAAAGGGGAAATTGTCGAATGCCATTTGGGTACGTCTCCTGTGCTTCTGGTTTTAGAAGCGTAAAGATACGACTTACAATTCCCGTACCCAAATATTGCGGTAGCGGACCAAGTCGCCGTGGTCCTGCAATTTAAGGGCGCCTTTCCCGTGTGCTTCGTTTTTGGGCAAGCCAATGTACTCGGTGGTGCCTTTGATTGCAACGTGGTTTTGGATCAGAATCCCGTTGTGCAACACGGTCACGTACGCGGGCGTGAGCAGGATACCGTCCTGGTTGAATCGAGGTGCCGTGTACAGGATTTCGTAAGTTTGCCAGGCACCGGGCTTGCGGCAGGCATTGACCAAGGGGATGCTTTGTTTGTAAATGGCGCCGGTTTGACCATTCGAGTAGGTGCGATTTTGATAACAATCGAGCACTTGCACTTCGTAGCGGTTTTGAAGAAAAATACCGCTGTTTCCGCGTCCCTGGCCTTCTCCTTTGACTATTTCGGGGGTAGCGAACTCCAAATGAAGTTGAAAATCGCTAAAATTGCGTTTGGTGATCATGTCTCCGGTGCCTGGTTTTACGGTCATGGCGCCATCGGAAATTTCCCATTTTGCTGCCGAAGAATCCTTTGCGCTGAGCCATTCATCCAGTTGTTTTCCATCAAATAAAACAATGGCATCAGAAGGGGCTTGGGTGCCTTCGCCGGGGGTTACGATGCGCGGCGCTGGTGTCCAAACTTCGGTGGCTTTTGGATCGGTGATTTGTGCTTGAAGGGTAAAAATGGAAGCACTCCAAAGGGTAACAACGCGCAGAAAACTTTTCATTTAACAATATTTTGGTTAAAAAAGACCTGCAAGATAGCGTTTTTATTTATTTTATATGCTTGAGAAACATCAAATTGGCTGCATTTAATCCACCAAAGAAATGGAACCCTGCAAACGAATCGGCTCTTTGCGTGGACCCGTCATGTTGATTTGGTAAATGTACACGCCCGGTGGGTACACTTTTCCACTGCCCGATTTTCTACCATTCCATTGATCTTCCGGCCGGTTGCTTTCGAAGAGCAATTCGCCCCAGCGGCTCCAAATTTTCATGTTAAAATCCTCGTATCCGGGTATGATCCCCAGCAATCCGAAACGATCGTTGCCATTGCCATTGTCGCTATTAGGCGCAAATACATTGGGCAAATACAGGCGCAGGGTAGGCACGATGTCCAGGATGCGCACCAAGGTATCTGAACAGCCGTACTGATTGGTTACGCGGAGGGTTACGGGTATCAAACCGGTATCTTGCAGGAAGGTGTATTTCGGATTTTGTTGAAAAGACCGGCCATTGTCGCCAAAACTCCAGTTCCATTGCACCACCGATGTATCCGACAAGTCGTAAAACTGGGCTTCGTTTTCCAGGTTGCTCAGTTTGGAAGGCTGGTAGTTGAAATTCGCCACGGGGGAGGGACGTACGGTAATCTGGTCGACAAACGTGTCTGTTGAAAAGCAATCATACGGCGAGGTGACCACCACGCTGGCGGTGTAAATACCGGGCTTGATATAATTATGGACCGGGCTTTTTTCGGTGCCGAGCGGGCTGCCATCGCCAAAATCCCAGGCAATGGTATAGTCTGTCAGATCCAGGGAGTCGAGGTTGATAAACCGGATTGGTTCGGGCAAACAGGCAAATAAATCGCCCGGATTGGGTATTATTGGTGGCAACTTAGGGCTCCAGTCCAGCGTTTCAATTTTTTCATCGGTACAACCGTCGGAGTCGACCAGTTGCAATTTAACCACATATTGGCCGTACACCGTATATTGATAGTTGACATTCAAGGTTTTGAGTGTATCGCCGTTACCCATGACCCAGTTTCGGCCGACAATGCCACCGCTTGCTCCGGAAAAGGAGCTATCGGTAAAAATAACCGGTCCTTCCGTGCAAAGGTCCCAGTCGTAAGAATAATTGGCCTTTACGCCTGGGAAAGCGTTGAGGGTAATAAAGGCGGTATCCTTGCAGTTTTCAAAACGATTGAGGTAAAGGCGGGCCGAATAGGTGCCAAAATCGGGTAAAGCTACGGTCAAATGCCAGGTATTGGCGCTAAAAATAGTACCATTTTTAAGGTCGACTTCCCATTCCCAGGAGATCAAATCGGCCGTTTGTTGGCTTTGATTCAGGATGGATACAATTTTATCGCCACAGCGTTCGACGAGGAATTTTTTAGGTCCTAAATTGGCATTCGCCGCTACATTGGCAATAACCGTCGGGGTACAATCGACCACATTGAACTGAAAATCGCGCAACACCATACCGAGGTATACGCCATTGCGGTATTCTTTTACACATATGCCCACTACAAATTGCCCCAAAATTTTGGGGGTTCCGATTAAATGGCCGCTGAACGTATCCACAACGATCACCGGGTTACCGCCCATGGGTGCCAGTGCGGTGTACACGCCCGCAAAAGGAATCAGATCGAACGCCGGTCCGCAGGGAGGTGTAGGGACAGGGGTGTTGCATCCATTGCCACCGCCCGGTCCGCCCCCTTGTCCGCCGCCATCCAAAGGGTTGCAAAAGGAATACACCAGCGAATCGCCGTCTGCATCGGTGGCACTGTGGTCAAAATCCAGTTTAAAATTGTTGCAAATAAAAGTAGGTGGGTAGTTGAGGAAAATTGGGCTACTGTTTTGTGCAGCCTGTGCAGCCGGGGTGAGTTCCACCATGTAGGTAGCGCCCGAATTGCCTGGATTGAGGATATTGAGAATTTGTTCGGTACGGCAACAGCGTTGATACACCACAAAATAACTTTCTACGGTATTGAGTGGCAAGTCGCGGGTAAAAACATACACCCCGCGTTGCACACAAGCATTCGAAACGGCAGACGCATCGGCACAGGGCGGAATGACCGGACTTACCGATACCGGACCTTGCAGGTTTACATTAAAATCGGTGTACAAGGTAGCGTTCAATGCCGATCCCCGGTAAATACCGATGCTGGCCGGGTCATCGAGCGTGCCACCGCCGCTGTCGCAATCGCGGTACACGACCAGGGTAAATTCATAGCGCAACAGCCCGTTTCCCAAATCTTCTATAAAACGATAGGTCATTTCTCCGCCGATAATATGGCGTGCCATAACCAACATGGGCATGGACAGGAAACAACAGAAAAGTGCACTTTTTAACAAAAAGCGATAAAAGGCGGGGAGACTGCTGACTGACAAGGTAGTATACATATAATAAAATTTATAACAGACTAAGTGCTATCGCGTTTAGTCCAATTCGCATGCAAATACGGTTAGTTTATTGATTAAATGGTAGTCGTTTGCCGATTTTGTCGGAGAATGGCGAACAAAGGGAATATCGAATATCGAACATTGAAATTTGAAGTGTCGCGCACAGTACATTTTTATTTCGCACAGATGTTACGCAGAAAAAAAGCGCAGATGTTACACAGAGAAATCCGTTTAACATCTATGAAAACTAATCTGGTTACCATCTAGTGCGAAAAATGTCCAATAATATGCTTTGCCCTTGGCCAAGTAAGAACAAAAGATAATTGCAGCGCCTCCATAATTCGGTGTTGGATATTCGGTGTTGGATATTTTCTTTAAACCGCACCTACGGTCGTTCCAACACAAACGCATTATATCCTTTTATCAGCGATTGATACAGCAATTTGCCTTGCACCGCATAGCCTGCTTTGGTGTAATGCACCGAATCGGAGGTCATCAGGCCGCTGGTTTTCCAGCTAATGGCCGAGTTTTCGCCGCCCGACATGTAAAACAGGTCCCAGAGTGCGAAGCCTTTGTCTTGGGCAAATTTTCGAATGACGGCACTGGTGGTGGCCATGTTTGGGTTAAATCCTTTTCCACGCAGGTACGAATCGGCCGGTGTGGTGAGCATGATGAGCGCGCCTGGGGCGTTTTCGAGCAATTGATTTACGAGGTTTTCCATGGTGCGGTACAGGTAGGCGGGCTCGGTTTTGCCTTGCGATTCGTTGGTTCCGAACGACAGGATGAACAGGTCGGGTTGCAGTTCGGCGATTTGTTTGGCGAAGTATTTGGCGCGTGCAAAATCCTGGAATTTGGCGCCGTTTACGCCGATGGAATGATAAATCACCCCTGAAAGTTCGTTTTCAAGGTCAATACCGTCCAATCTGAAAAACTTTTGCTGGCTGGTGCGGCGGTCGGCGGCAATGGTCACCTGGCTTACGGGCCGGTCGAAATAATAGGTGCGGGCGTATTCATTTTCGAGAAACAACTGGGCTTTTTGGTTGCTGATGTCGTCGCGGATCTCCAGGTCATAATCCAGGGCGGTTTTGCGCTGGAAGATGGTTACTTTGGTAAATTGTTTGGTTTCGGCGGTTGCGGTGTCGCGCAGGCGGAAGGTGAGCAAGCCTTTTGGGTTGGAGGTTTCAATCATAAAACCGGAAAGGCCAAACGGGGTGGATACATCAAGGTCGCGCTGGCAACTGGCACCACTCCAGCGGCAATTCGATTCTGCCAAAAAGTCTTTCGGGCCATTGGTGCCTGCCAGTTTGTAGGGAAAAAGGAAGCCGCGGCCGGCATCGCCAAAAGCCCGTTGCAGGCGCTCGCGCACCTCGCGCGTGAGGAAATTGCCGAGGATGTGGGAATCGCCGATTTGGACAATATTGATTTTTTGGCCGCCTTGCACCCGTTGTTCATACAATTTGCTGAAAAACGGGTTTAAATGGGCAATATTTTGGATTTCATTGGCCTCTTGCTGGATAAAACTATAGCCAACCGTGTCGGCAGGTGTGATATCTACCTGCGGCGGACGAAACTGCGACTGGCACTGACCGATAAACAAAATCAGGAAAGCGGCGCTGATCAGCAGGCGCAATCGGGTAATGCGGTAAGGAGCAAGGATCATCAAAACAGCCATAACAAGTTTAATATTAATTGTGGTCCACTGATTTTCGGTATTTTCCCTGTTCGGCAAGGAAAAGCCGGGCAAACATGTACCCTACCTGCCGTCCGCCATCGTGGGTAAGGTGGGTGTAGTCTTTATTGGCGAGCATGGGTTTTTGGTTGGCCATCATAATCATGGTGCCGGGTCCGCCCATGCCATTGAACATATCGTAAAACAAAAAACCGTGTTTGCGCGCCAAATCCCGCTGCATCGCCACAATATAAGGCACACTGCGCATGGTTGCGAGTTCGGCACCCAATTTTCCGCCGCGGTCGCCCACACTGATTACCAAAATGGGTCGATTGGGGAAGCATAAGCGCAAATGGTCGAAGGTGCGATCCAGTTCGGCTTTGTACCAATTGATGTTGTTGAGGGAGTTGGTTACGGCATTTAATCCCACCTGAATCACAATCAGGTCGTATTGCTGGTAGCGATCAAACTGGCGGATCATGTCCGGCCGGATGTGCATCAAGGGGCCGCCGGTATTGCCGCGCACCGAAAAATTATCGATATAAAAACCAGGTCCGTTTTCGAGGGAGGCACCGTATAAGCGCAGGCTGTCTACTTTCGGGAACCGCATGGCAAACGCTGACATACCGGGGTAGGGGAGTTCCCATTTCCAGACGTTGATGCCGCCGTTTTTAGCGGGAAGTATACCTTCCTGGGGCGCCATGTCTTTATTTTGCCATATAAACGGTGTGTTGACCCCTGCTGCATAAAAAAGGCGTATGGTGTTCCAGTTTTGGGTATGTCGGAAATATTTGGCGCCTTCGTAGTGGACTTTTGCTTCCGGTTCGGGGTAGTACACAAAGCCATTGAGCCCAAAAGGCACCTTGGATTCGCGGTTTTTGACAACCGAAAACGTTTTCCAGCCTCGGTATTCGTGTTGCAGGGTGCGTTTGAACCGGGCAACCTCCGAAGTGATGGGCACATACCCGACACCGCCGCCGCCCCAAAGTGATTGCAGGGTGTCGCGCAGATCGCCGATCAAAATATCGCCTTCCACAAAAGAATCGCCGTAAAAAGCCACCCGAACGGTATTTCCTTGCGATTTAATGGAGTCGATGGCGGCATAAAACCGTTTCAGACCCGATTGATCGTAGGTATAATCTTCGATGGTGCTGCCAAAAAACAGGGAGTCAACCGGCGGCATTGGCCCAAAGGTAACCGCGCTGTCCTTGGCCAGACTATCCACCGCCAGGGTATCCGATGCGGCATACCCAAGGGTGTCCGGGACAAAACCATCGATCGAATCCTGTAGAAGTTGGGTGTTATCGCTGCGGATATCATAAAAAATATCCATTTTGCGCAGTTCAAAATTGCCCACGCGCAGGCCTTCCGGAATGAGGGAAAGCGCGATTAAGCCACAAAGTACCAGGGCGGTGAGTCCAAGACCTTGAACAAGGTAGTTTTTCATAGGGTGCAAAAGTACAAAATGGGCGTTTCCTTAATGCATTTATATATTTACATTTGTGCTCGAAATATTTTACGCCTGTCTATGCAAGAGCACCCGTTGAACTTTGAATTTTTGGAATTGGCCACCGAATCCTTGCGCGCCATTGCGCATCCGCAGCGTTTGTTGATTGTAGACATGCTCTACAAAAACAAAGCCATGAACGTGTCCGAAATTCACGATCAATTGGGCATTGAACAGGCCGTTGCTAGCCACCACCTGCGTATTTTGAAGGATCGCGGGATTGTATCGGTGCGCCGGGATGGCAAGAACAGCTATTATATGCTGACCAAGCCCGACTATTACCAGATTTTGGAAGTGCTGATTCGGGTGTCTTGATGTTTCGTAGATACAGGCGCTGATTCCCATTTTTTGCCAAAATATTATTCCAAAACTCAACTTCCTGCTGCCTTTTTTCAGAATATATGGTAAATCTTCTGTGGATTTGCCCTGGGAGAAAATTTTCTTTTAAATTTTTAAAAAATATTTTACCTAAAACAAACAACATATATAGATGTGTATATACTTTTGTCTTCAGGTTAAATAACCAAATCATTTTTTGTTTGTCTTCCTAATTCGAAATTTAAACTACCTTTTTTATGCAAACATCTACAACGGATCATGAAAGCGTGAGCGGCCAAGGTTTGATGAAAGTAATCTTAGCCTCTTCGGTCGGTACGCTGATCGAATGGTATGATTTCTACATCTATGGCGCGATGGCACCGATTATTGCCACCCAATTTTTTCCTACGGGTAATCCTACCGCTGCCTTTTTGGCGGCATTGGCCACGTTTGCGGCCGGTTTTGTCATTCGTCCTTTTGGTGCGCTGGTATTTGGGCGCCTGGGCGATTTGATTGGGCGCAAGTACACCTTCCTGCTTACGTTGGTGCTCATGGGCTTGTCAACTTTTGCCATTGGTTTGGTGCCTTCCTATTCGAGTATCGGGATGTTAGCACCGGCCATCATCCTTACGTTGCGTTTGGTGCAAGGTTTGGCCTTGGGTGGTGAATATGGCGGCGCTGCAACCTATGTTGCCGAACACGCACCGGTAAAAAGACGCGGTTATTATACGGCGTACATCCAAACTACAGCCACTTTGGGCTTTTTCCTGTCGCTGGGTGTCATTCTTGCTACCCGCAAAACGGTGGGTGTAGAAGCCTTTAATGAGTGGGGCTGGCGTGTACCATTTATTGTTTCGGCGTTTTTGATCGCCCTTTCGATCTATATTCGTTTGAAAATGGCTGAATCGCCCTTGTTTTCAAAAATCAAAAAAGAAGGCAAGGTTTCTAAAAATCCGTTGAAAGAATCTTTTGCCAAAAAAGGCAACCTGAAAGTGGTGTTGCTTGCTTTGTTTGGTGCGGTGATGGGCCAGGGTGTGGTTTGGTACACCGGTCAATTTTATGCACAGACCTTTATTGAGCGCACCTGCGGCGTAGAGTTTGAGCAAACCCGCTACCTGCTTTGTATCGCTATTTTGCTGGTAACACCTTTCTTTTTGGTATTTGGCGCCTGGTCGGACCGTATTGGTCGCAAAACCATCATGTTGGGTGGTATGTTGCTGGCCATTTTGAGTTACCGGCCTATTTATCAGACGATGTACGGCTTGGCGAATACCAAGGCCAAAACTGAAATTGCAGAACGTACGGCCGTGAATATGGCCAGTGCCCTCAATCCCGCGGGCGACTCGGTGTACACCACTACCACGGTGAAAGCCTACACCGATGGCACGACCCTGAAATTGGTAGAGAAGAAAACAGTGCTTGCTGATAAGTCCAAACCTGCTCCAAAACCTGAAACGGCAAAAACCGTATGGTTGTCGGCCTCCAGTTTCTGGATCATGATGTTGCTGGTATTTATCCAAATCCTGTATGTTACGATGGTGTACGGCCCGATTGCGGCATTTTTGGTAGAATTGTTCCCTACCCGCATTCGTTACACGTCGATGTCGCTGCCATACCACATCGGTAACGGTATCTTTGGTGGCTTGACGCCGTTTATCGCTACCCGTTTGTTTGATGCGAGTAAGACGAGTTCTAATCCGACCGGCGACCCCTATGTTGGGCTTTGGTACCCGATCATTATTGGCGCGGTGTGCTTTGTCATTGGTTTGTTGTATTTGCCTTCCAAGAAGGAAGAAAATCGCAACGAAGAAGAAGCCTAAACCTGCGCCTTGCTTGAAGTCGCTTGGGTGTATTTAAGTATAAATGCTTGATATTCAAGGACTTTTCACACAAATCAATCAAATCATAAAATCAAAGTTTAAGATGGATTCTTTGAAAAGAATAAGCGGTTTTTTGTGGGTCGCTTTAGGCCTGCTGGTGGTTTACCTGATGTTTAGTCAGGCGGGCACCGAAATTGCAACGGCTGTAAAAAACAACAAAGCGGTTTTGGATACCCAAATGTTCTGGTACATCATCATCCCGATTTTTACGCCCATCATGTTGGGTTTGTGCCTCTTTGGCTGGTACGCCTGGAAGGGAGAGTACGACCGGATTGAAATAGATGAGGCTTAAGTAACTGATTTACAACGATATTGGAGGAGGTAAGCGGTACTAAAACTGCTTACTTCCCCTACTTCCATTTTCCAATTCTTTCATTTGCATTCTAGGGATTCGATTCAGCTGTCATCGAATTACCCTGGAAATCAATCCCTGTTCGACAGCCCTTTCTAATTCTAAAACGAATCTTCTGTATGAAAGCACGTATTTTACATACGCTTGTTCTGGCATTGCTGTGTACCGTTTTGGGGTATGCACAGCCAACTACCACACCACCAACCACGGCTCCTGCTACTACTTCGGTGGTGGTTGCGCCTCCTAAGCCGGTCGACCATTCTTATAAACCCTTGACGCTCAAATTAAATGAAGACGGCAGCAAGTATGTGCGCTTCATTATGTGGCATCAGATTTGGGTAACCGCCACCCAAAACAACCCGGGCACGAAAGATGTAAAAGGTGCCTTGATTGACGGATCCGGTGATACCAAAGCTTGGAGCCAGGATATTGCGCTGCGCCGTTCGCGTTTTCTGGCATATGCCCAGATTTCTCCTCGTGCCTTGATTCTTACCCACTGGGGGATTAACAATCAGAGTTTTATCAATGGCGGTGCCACAGCGGTCGGTTTTCAGGCCGCAGCAACGACCGGTGCCAACAATGGTGGCAAAAAACCGCAGTTGTTCCTGCATGATGCCTGGACAGAGTATGAGTTGTTGAAGGATAAATTATATGTTGGGGCAGGTTTGATTTATTGGAATGGCATTTCGCGGCTCACCAGCAATAGTACGCTCAATTTCATGACCCTGGATGCGCCTATTTTTAACTGGCCAACGATTGAGGCTACCGACCAGTTTGCACGCCAATTTGGTATTTATGCAAAAGGCCAGTTGGGTCGCTTAGATTACCGCGTTTCGCTGAACAAGCCCTATGCCAATGGAAAATTGCCCGCTGCGGTCGGAAAAGGCGTTGCAGAAAATGTGCTGACCGAAACCTGGGCACAGGCGGGTTATGTCAATTGGATGTTTTGGGATAAAGAAAGCAACAAATTGCCGTTTTTTGTCGGCTCTTACCTAGGTGCTAAAAAGGTGTTCAACCTGGGCGCTGGTTTTTATCGCCAAAACGATGCATCTTTGTATAAATCAACCGATGGCCGCGATTCGTCTTTTCAGGACCACCTGTCGATTGGGGTAGATGCGTTTTTGGATATGCCGATCAATAAAGAAAAAGGTACCGCTTTGAGTGTGCTGGCTACGTTTTACCACAATAATTTTGGCACCAACTACATTCGGAACATTGGTATTCTTAACTTGCATACAACACCTCCTCCTACAACGGAAAGTTGGGCAGGCGGCGGAAATGCGCAGCCTACGATTGGTACCGGCAACATTTTATATGTGCAGGCGGGTTACCAATTGCCTAAATTGAAAAACGGAACCGCATTTATGCCGTATGCAACGACCACGTACAAAAAGTTTGATCGTTTGAAAGATGCATCTACGCAGTTTGGACTTGGGATCAATTATTTTGTGACCAGCCATCATGCTAAAATTACCCTCGAATACCAGACGCGGCCGATTTACAAGTTAGAAGGCAGTGAGATCGCACGCACCGGGTACAAAGGCGAGTTGATTCTTCAAACGCATATTTTCCTGTAAATCAAATAGTTGTTATCTCGTAATGGACATGGCCAGCGATCGCAGCAGTACTTTGATCATCGTTTTTATCTTGTTCCTTTTGTTGTTGACCTACCCGATTTTGGGTATCTTCGACGAAAGTCGACTGGTATGGGGCATGCCACTTCAGTTCTTTTACTTCTTTTTCATTTGGTTGGCATTGATTGTCGTCGTAGCTTTGGTAGTTCGAAAACGGAAAAACTAACCATTGCATGGGATTAAGCCTTGTTGTCGGGTGCTCGTTGTTGTATATTACCTTGTTGTTTCTGATTGCCTGGCGGGTAGACAGAAGGGCGGATCGCGGTGCCAGCGTGGTGAATAATCCGTATGTGTATGCACTTTCCTTAGCAGTGTATTGTACGGCCTGGACTTTTTTCGGGTCGGTGGGGCGTGCTGCCACGGGGGGGCTGATTTTTCTGGGGGTGTACCTGGGCCCTACCTTACTGGCGCCTTTGTGGTACATGGTGTTGCGCAAAATGATTGTGATTTCTAAAAATCTGCGCATCACGTCTATTGCCGATTTTATCTCTTCCCGTTATGGAAAGAGTTCTGTATTGGCCGTTTTGGTCACTATTATTGCCGTTTTGGGTATTGTTCCCTATATTTCCATCCAATTGCGGGCGGTCATATTTGGGATCAATACCCTTACTGGTTATTCGATGGCGGGGGCTGGGGCCGGACATACCCCCCTTTGGCTGGATGCCGGATTTTATGTTACGGTTGCAATGGCCTTGTTTACGGTTTTGTTTGGCACCCGTAAACTGGATCCCAACGAACGGCATGAGGGCTTGGTAGCAGCCATTGCCTTTGAGAGTTTGGTCAAATTGGTCGCTTTTTTTGCCGTGGGTATTTTCGTGACCTTTTTCCTGTACAATGGTTTTGACGATTTGTTCCAGCAGGCCTTGCAACGCCCGGATACCGCTGCGTTGTTTTCATTTAAGTCGGTTGGTGTGTCGCCCCTTGCGTGGAACATGCTGATGATGTTGTCGTTGTTTGCCATTGTTTTGTTGCCGCGTCAATTTCATATTTCGGTGGTTGAAAACAGCACGCCCCGGCATATTCCGACGGCCATGTGGGTGTTTCCGCTCTATCTTTTGCTCATCAATATTTTTGTATTCCCGGTAGCCCTTGCGGGTAAAATGTTATTTGATGCTTCGGTATTGCCCGACACCTATGTGCTGAATTTGCCTTTAAAATATGGTGCGCCCTGGTTGGCGCTTATTGCTTTTATCGGTGGTTTTTCGGCAGCGACCAGTATGATTGTGGTAGAAACCACGGCCTTAAGTATTATGTTTAGCAATCATATTATTGTGCCGCTGTTGATTCGTGCCAATCGCCTGGAATACAACAAGGATTTAGTCAGCGGCATATCCCGTTTGCTTGATATTCGGCGTTTGAGCATCATTTTAATGCTTTTATTGGCCTACTGGTATCAAAAAATAGTGGGCTCTACCTACGATTTGGTTTCGGTTGGGTTGATTTCTTTTACGGCGGTGGCCCAATTAGCGCCTGCCGTCATTGGCGGTTTGTACTGGAAACGGGCAACCGAGCAAGGCGCGATTGCGGGTATGCTCTTGGGGTTTCTGATTTGGGCGTATTGTTTGCCATTGCCGAGTATTGCCACTGCGGGTTATTTGCCCAAGGATTTTTTAGAAAACGGTTTGTTTGGCTTGCAATTTCTCAAGCCGGGTGCATTGTTTGGCTTAACCGGCCTGGATCCGATTACCCATGCCGCTTTTTGGAGTTTGTTGTTCAATACCTGGGTATATGCCATTGTTTCGGTAAATACCCGTCCAACTACGCTCAATCTTACCCAGGCCGATTTGTTTGTCAATATCCATAAGTACAACAGCGGGCAGGAATGGGATATTTTGAAGCGCGAGGCTAAAATTGCCGATTTACGTCAGGTTTTAACCCGTTTTTTGAGCGAATCGCGCAGTGCGGCCATCTTTAAGGAATTTGAAAAAGCCAATCAGGTTTCTTTGGTAAATGAAAAAACAGCGCATGCTGACTTGATCAGTTTTGCGGAAACAAACCTGGCGGGTGCGGTTGGCGCTGCCACAGCGCGCATTATCATTGAGAGCATTACCAAGGAGGAACCCATCAGCATCGATGAGGTGATGCGGATATTGGAACAAACCAAGGAGGCCGTGGCGTACAGCAAGGAAATGGAGGTAAAAAATAAACAATTGGAAGCCCTCACGGATCAACTTACCCTGGCGAATGACCAATTGAAAACCCTGGATCGGATGAAAGCCGATTTTATCACCACCGTGACCCATGAATTACGGACGCCCGTTACGAGCATCAAGGCCCTTTCCAAAATAATGCTCGATTATCGCAGCGAACTTCCCCCGGAGAAAGCAGATGCCTATTTGCATATTTTGGTAACTGAAAGCGAGCGCATTAGTCGGTTAATTAACCAGGTGTTAGACCTGGAAAAACTGCAAAATGCTGATGCCGAAATGCCCAAAGAGCCGCTGGATTTGCGTACCGTGTTGCAACAAGCGGTGGAATCCATGGCGCATCTCTTTACCGCCCAACATGTAACGATAAAGGTCGATTTGCCGGATGAAGCGGTTATGGTACAGGGTAACAACGACCAATTGGTACAAGTGGCGGTCAATCTTTTATCCAATGCCCTGAAATTTTGCGATCCAGCGCAAGGGGCTGTCGAAATTGGGTTGTTATCGGCCAGCCCATCGGCGGTGTGGTGGGTGTCGGACAATGGTCCGGGCATTGCCGCTGGTGCGCACGCGATCATTTTTGATAAATTCACCCAATTGCACAGCGCAGAACTGGGCAAACCCAAAGGCACTGGCCTGGGTTTGTTTATCTCCAAAACCATTCTTGCGCAACACAAAGGCTCTATTCGGGTAGACAATGTAATACAGGGCACAGGCGCGAAGTTCGAAATTCGATTGCCCCTCCTGGATACAGAATCAAAAACGCCCAAAAGAGAAGATTTCTATTGATTATTGTAAATTTATCCTATTTTTATTACATTAAATCGAATTCTACCTTACTTTTATATCGAAAAAAACGAACCTTATGACTTCTGCTGGTTTAAAAGTTCTGATCGTAGATGACGAGCCTAATATTGTAATTGCCCTGGAGTTTTTACTCGAGCGGGAAGGTTTTGCCGTGTATAAGGCCTATAATGGCCAACAAGCCATCGCGCAGGCCCAGCAGTTGGTTCCGGATATTATTGTGTTGGATGTGATGATGCCTGGTATGGATGGTTTTGAGGTAGCGCGTCAAATTCGCAATAACCCGGCCTTGGAATATACTAAAATTGTGTTTTTAACGGCAAAAGGCACGCAACGGGATAAAGAAACCGGCTATGCCCATGGCGCAGAGTACTATTTGATCAAACCCTTTGATAATGAGGTGTTTGTGGCTACAATTCTAGAGATCATGGAGTATGGGTAGGGAGGAAAAAAGGGGGTAGGGAGAAAAAAAGGG